>JBQTKE010000406.1:0-2611 GCA_052386435.1 Myxococcaceae bacterium | reverse complement strand
TCGAGGTAACTCGTCAGCGGGCTCGGGCTTCAGACCAAGTGACGGTTGAGACGCTCTCGCCAGTTCCAAGCTCCGCGGAGGAGATCGATTTTGACGACCATCCCTCAGAGCTTGAGGTCCGCGTTCGCTATTTGTACGAGCTGCGCATCCCTCTGGCCAACGCGCTTCTCTTTAGGGCCTGGAAATGGGCAAGTGGTTCGGAGGCTCGCGAAAACTTCATCCCGCTGAACGCGACCTACTCGCTGCGAATGGAGTCCAACCTCTACCGCAAGTGGGCTGCGCCATGAGCGACGAGAGAGGACAGGCGCTGCTCTTGGCGTGCCTGATGTTGTTCGCCATCGCTGGCGCGGTGCTGATGACCGCGAAGATCGGCATCGGCGTCGCGGACCGAATCGAGCTCCAGAACCGCGCGGATGCGGAGGCGTTTGCGCTGGCCACTTTCGAGGCGCGCGCCTTCAACGAATACGCGTACGCGAACCGAGCCCAGGCTTCTCTCTACGTCTCCGCCATGGTCTGGCAGTCGACCAACTCGTTCCTCTACTTCACGGAAGCGTTTCTCACCGACGTGTACGGGGTGCTTCGCACGCTCAACCCCTGCGCCGCGGAGAGCAAAGGTGCGGTCTGCTCGCTCTTGGGTGCGCTGCCTTACGTCGGGCCCATTGTGAGGGCGCTGTCGTGGCTCACCGGTATGTACCGGAGCCTCCTATTGCTCTACCAGAACGCCCTCGCCGCGCTCGATCCTGACGCGATCATCGGTCGCGAGATCATTCCCGCGCTGCGCCAGCGCAACAGCGAGCTCGCTGCTTCGTCGATCGCTCAGATGAAATCGACCTTGGCAAGGTTGGATCCGCCGATGGCGTGTCTGTTTGAACGCGCGCATCAAAGGGCAGCGCTGGGCTCGGATCCCTTCACGCCGCTCGACCCCACCAAGCTTGAGGAGAGCGATCCGACAGCGCGAGCGAAACGATCCATGGCTCAGATCGCCAACGCCGCCCGTCCCGAATGGGTGACCCGAAGAACGCTTCAATCGTTCGCGCCACCCGCGTGGTTTGCGCCGCTGCGTCCGCTCGTCGTCGACGTCCCCAAGCTCGGACAGACTCGACTGCTTTCTTTTCGACACGCTCGAGGATTTCCCGACTCAGGTGCATCTCCAGACGATCGGCCGAACAACCTGCGGCAGTACCGGCAGATCACGCACCATCCAATCGGTGTCCTCGGACAGGGGGATGCACTCGGTGCCGACGACACCTATCGCCTTCGGCTTGGCCCGCTGACCTGGGGCGAACAGGAGGACGATCCACTCGACCAACTGCGCACCAGCGTCTGGTCGATGAGCCAAAGCGATCTTCGCGAAGGAGGCATTCACTGGCGTCTGGTGCGTCCGGGAACCGCGCCGAATGCCGCGGACCGAGAAGTAGGGCTGAACCGGAGCAAGTCCTGCCTGGGCAAGGTCTGCGTGGAGGTCTTTGGTGCCAACGTGCGCGTGGATCCTTCGGACCACAACCACAGCTGGGGAGGGTTGCTGCCCTTCGTGCACTTCGAGCCTGGACGCTACGAGGAGGGTTGCATCGATCCAAGCCTGAGCGCCGCGGCCACCCATGCGGATGGCTTCAACCAACCGTCCACGTGGTCCCTGCAGCGCAAAGGAAGGCTGACCGCTGTCGCACGCGCCCAAGTCTACTACCACCGCCCGGGGAACTGGACCGAGCAGCCCAACTTCTTCAGCCCGTATTGGAGGCCGCGCCTGGCGCGCGCCGCCCAGGGCGCCGCGGACTATCCACCGCTGCAAGCAGTCCTCGAGGCCACCGGCTTCCCCGCGCAGGAGCTGCTCCATTGAGAGGCGCGACGCTCGTGGAGTTTGCACTGGTAATGCCGCTCATCGTGACGGCGATCCTCTTCGCCGGACATCTGGTCCGCGTAGGAGAGACCCGGCTTGACCGCATCCAAGCCGCGCGCGAAGGGCTCTTCGATCGCGATGCGGGATTTTTGGAGGACGGCTCCGACACGTCGCTTGGCGAAGACACGGAGCTGCGGCGGCGCGTCGCCCAGCGCTTGGGGCAAAGGCCCGGTGACGAGTGGCTCCGAGGTCTCTCGGTTCCGTTGAGCTTTCAGCTCGCGAAGCCCAATGACGTTTACGTGGTCTCGAACAACTACGGGTTGGAAGGAGATCGCGGCTGCGGGAATGACCAGCACACCGCCAAGTCAGGCCTTAACAACCTGGCGTCGACGCTCGACTCAACCGCGCTGCGATGCTTCGACACCGCGCCGTTCCGCGACACCCACGACTACGCCGACTCGCTCTACAAACAGATGTTCGACGCACGCGGCGCGTTCTTCATGGGCTGCCCGCGCCCGATGGTTGAAGACTCGCGGGGGTGCGAATGAAGCTCCTCGCGTTGCTCTTGGCTTCGACCTTCGTGACGAACGAATCCGTCGCCGACGTCGCCCGTCGCTTCGCCGCGCAGTTTCGCGCGCAGGGGCTTCCGGTTCGCGTGGAGCGCAACGTCGTCTCCGCGTTTGACACTCGGGCGCGGCGCATTCACTCGGTCGTGTTGCTGGCACGGGGCGGGAAGACGATCAGGTTCACCACGGTGAAGGCATGGGAAGGGGA
>JBQTKE010000405.1:0-19872 GCA_052386435.1 Myxococcaceae bacterium | reverse complement strand
GGCCCCTGACGCTGCACGAAGCCACGCTGGAGCTGCTGTTCATGGGCGTGACCACCGTGATGCTGCTCACCTTCCCGGTGGCGATGGGGGCGGCGATCGTCGGCGGGTTGGTGGAGTTCCTCCAAGTGGGCCCGCTGTTTTCGCAAGAAGCGCTGATGCCCAAGCTGGACAAGCTCAACCCCCTCGCGGGGCTGAAGAACATGGTGTCGAAGAAGCAGCTGGTGGAGCTGCTCAAGTCGACCTTGAAGATGACCATCGCGGGCTACGTGGTTTTCGGCGTGGTGCGCGACGCGTTGGGCTTGGTCATGACGTCGCTGCGCGGTGATTCGTCGCTGTCGTTGGCGATTCTGGGCGAGCTGGTCTACCGGGTGACCGTTCGAGTGGGCCTGCTCTTCCTCGTCTTCGCTATCTTCGACGTCTGGTGGCAGCGCCGCTCGTACATGAAGGACCTCATGATGACGAAGGATGAGGTCAAGCGTGAGTACAAGGAGAGCGAAGGCGATCCGCACCACAAGGCGAAGCGGAAGGAGATGCACCACGAAATTTTGGAAAGCGCCATGATGGAAGGCGTGAAGAAGGCGGACGTGGTGGTCACCAACCCGGACCACGTGGCGGTCGCGCTCAAGTACGACCGCGATGTGGATCAAGCGCCGCGGGTCATCGCCAAGGGGATTGATCACAAGGCGGAGGCGATTAAGGCGCTGGCGAAGGACGGCGAGGTGACCCTCCTGCGCAACGTGCCGCTGGCGCACGCGCTGCTTCGCCTGGACGTAGGGACAGAGATTCCAGAAGAGCTGTACGACGCGGTGGCCGAAGTCCTGAATTTCGTGGAGGCGCTCCGTCGGGGCGAGACGGTGACGTGACGAAAGGTGGGTCCTTCTGTCAAACTCGGCACTTCCGTGGCCGACCCCTCCGACATCGCGATCGCGATCAAGTACGACAGGGACAACGATCAAGCGCCGCGGGTGGTGGCCAAGGGTTTGTCGTTCAAGGCGGAGAAGATCCGCGAGATTGCCAAGGAGTACGGGATTCCGGTCATGCGAAACGTACCGCTCGCCAATGCTCTCTACCGCGTGGAGATTGGCGAGGAGATTCCGGAAGAGCTTTATGACGCGGTGGCGGAAGTCCTGAACTTCGTCTACGCGCTGCAGGAAGGTGCCTGATGGCCAAGATCAACAACAACCTGCCTCCCAGCCCCATGTGGCCCTGGGGTGGACCGCGCAACGTCAAAGAGCGCCTGGTCGACCCCGCGCAGCTGGACCGCAAGAAGGCGAAAAAAACGGGCAACCCGAAAAATCCGGCGCTCGCTTCGGCGGCGTTGCTGGATTGGATCGCTCCGGCGCACTCGTCGGACGAGCTGCGTTTGCCTCTGCCGCCTCACCCGGAGGGGCATGACGCGGATCTCGAGGCTTACCAAGATCGCCAGAGCCTGCAGACGGTCTCCGCTAGGGCGGATCCGCAAGAGCGCAGCATGGTGGAGCGCGCGCTGGGACGGGTGAACGCGACGCCGGATCGCCTGGAGCGCATGAAAGGGCTGCTCGCCCGCGAGGCGCAGATGCTCTCGCTCGTCTCTGCAGTGAATGAAGAGGTGAACACGATCATCCGGAAGATGCGGGAAGAGCAGAGCGAGGAAGCCTACTGATGCCTGTCTCGACGCTGGGGGACAACAACAGTCGCAGCGGCGGCGGGGACGCGTCTCGTGCGGATGCGCAGCTGATGGCGCGGATGCAGCGCTGGGCCGACGGCCGCGGAACCCTCAAGGATGTTCGCGGGTACTCAGACGAAGAACTCTACGCGATCGCCCGCACCGCTTATGCCTTCTACAACCAGGGGCACCTCGAAAAAGCGCGCACGCTCTTTCAGGGGTTGTACGCGGTGAGCCCCGCTGATCCGTACTTCGCCAAGGCGCTGGGCGTGGTGGAGCTCGCTTCGGGCAACGCGCAGGGCGCTCTGGCTGCCTATGACGTGGCGCTCAAGCTGGATTCTGAAGACGTGGCCGCCTACGTGGGGCGGGCCGAGGTGAAGCTGGTCTTGGGGCAGGTCTCTCAAGCCGTGGACGACTTGCGCCGTGCGTCAGGAATTGTTCGCGAGGAAGATCCCCAGCGGGACAAGGTGTTTGCGCTCCTGGCCGCCCTGAACCGGCGGTGAAGGACTACAAATCTGCTGCCCTTCGCAACTTCTGAGAGACTTGGCCGATAACAATTTGGAGAGCTTTTTTCTCCCGTTTTGGAGGACGTCGTCATGGTCGGAAAAGTCGGTTCAAACTTTAGCAGCTACCTGCCGGATCTCACGGACATCCAATCGTTCGCGGAGTCTCCGGACGCGGAGAAGAGCCAGCAGCTGTTGCAGCAGATCATCTCTTCGTTCTCCGCGGACCAGAAGGAAGTCCTCTTCAATCAGTTGGATAAGAACAAGAACAACATCCCGGATCCGATCAAACGCCTTCGCGATCACGTGAAGCAGCTCGCCAGCGGCGACATGGATCCCAAGACGTTCCAGCGCGAGCTGAAGCGGACCATCACCACCGCGCGCACCGTGGATGGCAAGGACGTCTACCTGCCCAAGTCGTCTGACCGCTTGACCGAAGGTTCGTCCGAGCTCTCCAAGCGGTTAGAGAAGCTGACGCAGGAGGAGATGAACGTCTACGTCGCTCTGCGCCAGGCGGAGATGGACGAGAACGGCGGCATGCCCGAAGAGGGCGAGACCGCCTCCACCCGCTTCGTGGAGAAGATGTCGACAGACAATAAGAAGGTCCACGACACGGAGAAGCTGAAGAGGATTGGCGCCAAAATGGCGGACGCGGAGCTGGAAGAGGACTTCCACGACGCAGCCCTGATCTCCGCGGCGATGGGCGCCAGCCCGAGGGATGCAATCAAGTTCGCCAAGGGCGAAGGCACCTCGATGGCGGAAGAAGGTGGGCTGAGCCAGGCCGACCGCGAGCTGCACGATAGCTTGAGCCCGAAGGCGCAAAAGACGTTCCTCCGCGCGGTCGGTACCTACGGCTCCGTCTCGGAAGGCCCCGGCAACAGCACCCGCAGCAACCGCGGCTCTTCGACCAGCGGCTCCAGCTACTCCACTCGCTCTGGCGCCTCCACCGACTCCAGCTCGTCGAACGACGGCATCTCCTCGCGCAGCGGCGCGGCGACCGACGCCAACGGCAACTACATTCCGTCCGGTATCTCCGCCCCTGGCGACGGCGCTGGACGGGGCATCGACGTCGGCAACGTGACGTCCATCGACCTGTCTCCGACGGAGCAACAGCTGTACAACAAGCTGAAAGAGGAAGATCCTCAGGCCGCCGAACGCTTCTTCCTCCAGCAGAAGCTGGCGAAGATCTCCGAAATGGCGGCCATGCTTTCCAACATCGCCAAGATGCGCCACGACGCGGCGATGGCGATCATCGGCAACATGCGGTGATAGGGTAGCGGCACTATGTCCAAAGCTCCTGAGAAACCCTCCCAACAGGTCACGCCCAATTGGGAGGAGACGCTCTACGCCCCTGAGCGCGTTTCGAAATGGATGCGCGGCGAGATGACGCTGCAGGAGCTGAACGCTGTCTCGGGGCCGGAAATGATGGAGATGGCGGTCACCGGCTTCTCCATGTACGAGCAGGGCCGCTATGAAGACGCGAAGGTGATCTTCCAGGGCTTGTGCCAGCTGGATCCCAACGAGGGCTACTACCGGACCGCGTTGGGGGCCGTGCACTTGGCGCAGGAAGATCTGGAGATGGCGGAGAAGCTTTTTAACTTCGCGCTTCAGCTCAACCCGAAAGAGATCGCTTCTTACGTCAACCGCGGTGAGGTCTACCTTCGGCAGGGAAAGATTTTGGAGGCCGCCCAGGACTTCAAGCGCGCGGTGGAGTTGGATCCGGAGAACCAGGATCCGCTCTCGCAGCGCGCGCGGGTGTTGGCTTCCGCGGCGCTGGAGACGTTGGAGACCGCTCGCAAGTCCACCGGTAAGACCGGGTTGAAGACGCCCGCGGTCACGCCCAATGCCCCGGCCGTCGCCGCCGCCAAGAAGAAGTGAGCGAACGAAAAGCGCCCTCGCGGGTGCCGGTTCACCACTTTCCGAAGAAGGGCCGGGTTCGTCGCTCCACCCGCGACTCGTTGGCTCGCACCGAAATCATTCAGCTCCCCGCCGAACGTCCTTCCAAAGAGCGCACGAAGGTCGCACGCAAGGACACCGAGCCCACGCTGGGGGTGGAGATGCCCACCCAGCCGCGGCGCAGCTCCGGCGGGAAGAAGCGGAAAATCACCGGCTCTTTCAAGCTCACTCCCGAACGGATTGAGGACATCGCGCTGCTGGGCCACCGGCTCTTCGAGGAGAAGCGGCTGGACGAAGCGCGGGAAGTCTTCGAAGGCCTGGTCGCGATGGGTGTCGAGGATGCGTTCCCACACACCATGCTGGGGACGGTCTATCTGGCGAAAGGCGACGCGAGCCGGGCTTTGGCGTTGTTCGAGGCCGCGCTGACGTTAGACCCTGCGGATTTGGCGGCCCGCGTCTACCGGGGAGAGATCCGGCTCACCCGAGGAAAGGTCAAGCTGGCGATCGACGATCTTCAGAAGGCGATTGACCAGGGCGCCCCGGACGATCCCTTCGTGGACCGCGCGCGTCGACTGCTCAAGCTGGCGGCGAAGAGGTAGAGTCCCAGGCCAATGGCCGGCGCCCAGAACAGCTTCATCGCGAAGTATTCCGACATCGTTCTTGCGACCGTGGTGGTGGCGATCGTCGCAATGATGATCGTCCCTCTGCCCACGCCGCTGTTGGACGTGCTGCTCACGTTCAACATCAGCATCTCGGTGATGGTGCTGTTGATCTCGCTCTACGTGCCGCACGCGCTGCAGCTGTCGGTGTTCCCGACCCTGCTGCTGATCACCACGATGTACCGGTTGTCGCTGACCATCTCCACCACGCGACTGATTCTGCTCACCGGTGACCCCGGCGAAGTCGTCGTCTCCTTCGGGAACTTCGTGGTGCGCGGCAACTTCGTCGTCGGTGGCGTGATCTTCGTGATCCTCACCGTGGTGAACTTCATCGTTATCTCGAAGGGCTCCGAGCGTGTTGCCGAAGTCGCCGCGCGTTTCACCTTGGACGCGATGCCCGGCAAGCAGATGTCCATCGACGCCGATCTGCGTTCTGGCGCCATCGACATGGACGAGGGGAAGCGCAAGCGCCGCGACCTGGAGCGCGAATCCGCGTTGTTCGGCGCGATGGACGGCGCCATGAAGTTCGTCAAGGGTGACGCCATCGCCAGCATCATCATCACCGTCGTCAACATCGTGGGCGGCTTGGTGATTGGCGTGATGCAGAAGGGACTGACGGTGGCCGATGCGGCGAAGAAGTACTCTCTGCTGACCATTGGCGACGGTCTGGTCGGCATGATCCCCGCGATCCTGATCTCCACCGCGGCCGGTATCATCGTGACCCGCGTCGGCGGTGAAGAAGAGGGCGCGCACCTGGGTAAGGACGTCACCTCGCAGCTGACCGCGTACCCCAAGGCGATCGCGATTCTCTCCGGCATGTTGTTGGTGTTGGCGGTGGTTCCCGGTCTGCCCAAGATTCCGTTCGCGTTGCTCGGCCTCGCCGCGGGGGCGGCCGCGTACGTGATGCTGCGCAAGGAGAAGGCGGAGGCGTACGCGGAAGAGAACGGCGGCGTGATGCCGGGGACGGAGAAGCAAGAGGGCGGAGCGCCTCAAGCGGTGGAGCCGGGGCCGAAGGAGCCCATGAACCCGGACTCCGAGCTCTTCATCCCCGTGGTCACGCCCATCGTTCTGGAAGTCTCGGACGCGCTCGTGCCGTTCGTCGACTCACGGCAGGACGGTGGTCGCTTCCTCTACGAGCTGATTCCTTTCATGCGCGACGGTCTCTTCGTGGAGCTCGGAGTGCGCTACCCGGGTGTTCGCGCGCGCGGAAATCCTGGGCTGCCTCCAGGCTCGTACCAGGTGCAGATCAACGAAGTGCCCGTGGTCACCGGCCAGGCGACGCTCGGCCACATTCTCGTCAACGACACGGTCGAACGTTTGAAGCTGATGAACGTGGCCGGCTTCGACGCGATCAACCCGGCGACCCGACAGCCCGCGGCGTGGGTGCCTGAGCAGCACAAAGAGATGCTGGAGGCGGCGGGGCTCACCACGTGGGATGTGCCGGGCTACATCATTCTCCACCTTGCCGCTGTTCTTCGCCGGCACGCGCGCGAGTTCGTGGGCGTTCAGGAATCGCAGTCCATGCTTGATCAGCTGGAGAAGGCGTTCCCGGCGATCGTCAAAGAAGTGGTGCCCAAGGTCGTCAACGTGCTCAAGCTGACCGACATCTTGGGCCGCCTGGTGGAAGAGGAGATCTCGATTCGAGATCTGCGCGGCATTCTTCAGGCGCTCGCGGAGTACGGCCAGGTCGAAGCCGACAACGTGATGCTCACCGAGCACGTCCGCGCGGCGCAGAAACGCTACGTCTCGCACAAGTACGCGCGCGGAACCAACACGCTCGTTGTCTACTTGTTAGATCCGCAGATTGAAGAAGCGATCCGCGGTTCGATCAAGCGCACCAGCGCGGGTACGCATCTGGCGCTGGAGCCGGACATCGCGCAGGAGATTGTCCAAGCGGTGAAGAACGAGTGCGGCCACCTCCCGCCCACCGCGCAGCGCCCGGTCATCCTCACCGCGATGGACATTCGCCGGTATGTGCGCAAGCTGCTCGAGTACGAGTTCAACCCGCCGTTCTCGGTGGTGAGCTACCAGGAGCTGTCGCCGGACCTGAACATCCAGCCGGTGGCCCGAATCTCCACGCGCTGAAAAAACGGGGACAGCTCCCCGTTTTTCACGCCCCTACGATCAGCGCAATCAGTACGACGAGCGCGACAAGCCCCAGCGCTCCCACCACGATCACCGGCAGGAACGACGCGCTGGTGACCTTGTCCATCAGGCCGCGCACGCCCTGGGCGGGTGCTTCTGCTTCGCCCTGTTCCTCGTTCTCGTATTCCTGCTCTGCCTCAGGCTCCGGTGCTACGGGTTCTGGCTCCGCGGCCGCTTCGGCGGGAGCAGGCTCAGCTTGCGGCTCGGGACCCGCGACAGGGGGCGACTCTTCCACGGGGGGAAGGGATCCCGTGTTGGCGACTTCGTCGTCGTCCGTCAGTACCACCGGCGCCTCGCGCACGTCCGCGGGATCCAGATAGAGCAAGCGCACGCCGCCGACTTCGAGCTCGTCGCGATCGCGCAGGGTCTTTCGGTTGACCCGCTTCTTGTTCACCTTGATGCCGTTGCGGCTCTCCAGATCTTCCACGTGGGTGCCGGACCAGTCGCGGCGAATCTTCGCGTGTTTGCGAGATACGAGGTCGTCTTCGAGAACGACGTCGGCTTCGGCGGCGTCGCGGCCCACCACCAGCTCTTGCGCGTCCGCGACTTCGATCTTCTGCCCCTCCTTGGGGCCGTTCATCACCCGGAAGTACGGCGCTTCTCCCGCGCCCAGGCCGCGCATCACGTCTTTGACGACGTGACGGGCCACTCTCGAGGTCTTGTTGTCGTTGGCGTCCTTGGGCAGCTCGGCCACCCGGTCGAACGTCACGTCGAACTGTGCGATGGCGATCACGTCGCCGTTGCGCAGCAGCCGCTTCTCGCCCTTGGGCAGGGGCTGGTTGTTGACGTGCGTGCCGTAGGCGCTGCCCAAGTCCTCGACGAAAAACAGCGCACCGTCCCTAGAGATTCGGGCGTGGCTGCGTGACACCGCCTGCTGCGCCAGCACTACCTGACACGCGGGATCCCGCCCCAACGTGATGACGGGATCTTTCAGCAAGACCTCTTCGGCCTTGTCGGCACCACCTTGTTCACTGCGTTGTTTGACGAGAAGCCGAACGGTCATGGGCGGGAGTTGACGAACTTCTCGCAGCTCTCGATCTCTCTGGGGAACTCGTCCGCGACGGCGAACTTCAGGAAGTTCTTGCAGGCCACCATGGCCTCTTTCTCGCGGCGCTCTTCGTTGAAGACCTCATAGAGCCCGTAGTGGCAGGGCGCGTATTTGCCGTCCAGCTTCACGCATTTTCGGTACGCGCGCTCCTCTTCGTTGCGCAGCCCCTTCTCGCGGAAGGTGCGTCCCAGCGCGAGCAGCGCTCCAGGTGTGTTCTCCGCGGTGGAGTGCTCCTTGATCTCCTTCAAGGTGGGATCCAGCAGCAGCGCCTTGCGCGAATAGATGGGCAACGCTTGCCGGCACTGGACATGGTTGGTGTCCGCTTCCAAGCAAGAGGTGATGGCGTCTTTGGCCTCGGCCAGCTTGCCGGACTCACCGTAGGCGAGGCCCAGGTTGTACCAAGCGTCCGCGTAGGTGGGGTCGAGCGCGGTGGTCTTGTGCAGCTCTTCGATCGCGTCGTTGTACTTCTTCTCTTCCAGCGCCATCACGCCCAGCCAGTGGTGCGGATCGGCCAAGTTGTTGTTGATGGCGATGATGGTGCGGAACTCTTTGCGCGCTTTCTCCTTCTTGTTGGCACGCATGTACGTGACGCCCAGGTTGTAGCGTGCCTCCGTATAGTCGGGGTTTACCTTGAGGGCGCGGAGGAAGTTCTCCTCTGCCTTGCCGTACTTCTTGTCGTAGTTCAGGTAGATGAACCCCAGGTTGTTGTACGCCTGCGCTTGCTCCTGGTTGTAACGGAGCGCCTTGATGAAGTGCTCCTTGGCGGGATCGATCTGCTCGCGCTTCAGATAGATGAGCCCTTTGTTATTCCAGAGGTCGCCGTACTGAGGCGAGAACTGGAGCCCGAGATCGCACTGGACCTCCGCCTTCACCAGGTCGTTGAGGTTGATGTACTGGGCGCAGAGCTCGTTGCTCTCCAGCGCGCGCGGGTGAATCACCGGCGCATGCAAACAGCCGGAAAGGAACGTGACGCAGAGCAGGAAGAGGTTCCGGGAAGCGTTCATGGAGAAGCGGACTCTACCACGCAGGTGTACGGGTGTAGGATGACTCCATGCGACGTCTTGGACTCCTCTTAATCCTTTGCTTTTTCGCCTCCACCGAAGCCCGCGCGCAGTTCGCCAACTACAGCATTTCGCTCCACTCCGGGTATCTGGTGCTGGGCGATCCGAGCGTCAGCGGCGCGGTCCCGATTGGGCTTGGGTTCAGCAAGTACCTGGACAGCGGGTTCGAGTTCACCGCGCACGCGTCCTTCATGATTCTGCCGCTGCGGACGACGGGAACCCTGACGTGGGGACTCGAGGTGGGCCCCGGGATTCGGTATCTGTTCATGGAAGAAGAGTTCCGCCCATACCTCGGGCTCGACATGTCGGGCCGCTACATCGACGGGATCACCACGTCGAACTTGTTCTTCGGAGTCGGACCCTCTGGAGGCTTCGAGTATTTCGTTTCGGATCAGATCTCGATCGGGTTGCGCGGGCAGCTGTCGTTCTATTTGCGCTTGAACGATCCGGTTCAGCTGGGCGGCGGCGCCTTGGCGACCTTCGCCGCGTACTTCTGAGCGCGCCTCTGCGTTCGCTTCTTCGCCAGCGCGGACGCGGTGAGCAGCACCAACTTCTCGTCGGAGTGGTGCTCGGGCTTGAAGAAGCCCAGATCTTTCTGCAGTCGCTCTGAAAGCGCGGCGAAGAGGTTGAGACGGGCGCTCAGGCCCAACTCCTCACGACGCATCGCCGCGGAGAGGATGAGCTCCTGCTCGGCGCGGGTGAGGCGATCCACGTTGGCCAGGAACCGTGCGTCCGGCACTTCTTTCTCGTCGGAGCGGGTGATGGAAGAGGGAATGGCGAGGCGGCGATCTCTGACGACGATTGTCCCCGCCAAGAAGTCGCCCAACCGCTGGTGCGATTGAGAGAGAAAGGCGGAGGTTCCGCCCACCAGGTAGGTGATGGGCAGTCGGTCGAGCGGACGCACCAGGTTGCGCAGCGCCGCGTGGTAAAAACCAATGCGCACGCCGCTCTCCTGCACGGCGCGAATTCCCAGCGCGCGCTTACCCACCGTCTGACCTGACCACGCGCTCTCCAGGACGATGCCATACCCCCAGTCGATCAAGAACCAGACGACGAACGCCAAGGCGGAGGCGAAGCCGGGGAACGCCGCGAAGGCGACCGTGAGGACGGTGATGACGATGCCGGCGCCCAGCGCTGTGATCAACGTGTCGAGCAGCCACGCTAAAAACCGGCTGTAGAGCCCCGCGAGCACGAAGTCGAACTCGACGTACTCCGGGGTGAGAACGACGTGCGTGCAGTCGAGGACGGAGGGTTCAGCCATGCGCGGAACATAGTAGGGTCCGCGCGTCATGGAGCTGCCGGAGTTTGTCGAACAGCGGCGTCCGCGGTGGTCCTCTCTGGAACGCCGGTTGGCTCGCGCGGAAGAGGAGGGACTGAGCAAGCTCTCCCTCGACGACGCGCGCCAACTCTCGCGCTTCTACCGCTCCGCCTCCGCAGACCTGCTCTGGGTTCGCTCGCGCGGCGAGTCGTCCGACGTTGCCGGCTACCTGAATGACCTCGTGGGCCGCGCGTACGCCATGACTTACCCGGGCAAGCGGCTGCGCCTGGCGGACGTGGGGTCCTTCGTTTCGCGTGGCTTCCCCGAGCTGCTGCGCAAAGAGCTGCGGATGTTTTTGGCCGCGTGGCTCTTTCTCCTCGCCGGAATGGGGACGGGCTACCTCGGCATGGTGGTGGACGAGGACGCCGCGGCGTATCTCGTCCCGTCGGATCACCTGAAGCGAGATCCCACCAAGCGCGCAGCCGACGAGGCGAAGGACGACGCGGTGAGCGGTCCGCAGGCGCAGGCCGCGTTCTCCAGCTTCCTCTTCACGCACAACATTGGCGTGGCGATCACCTGCTTCGCGTTGGGACTCACCGCGGGCGTGGGCACCGCGCTCTTGCTCTTCATCACGGGCGTGCTCCTGGGTTCGCTCGCGTACGTGTACGCCGCGAAGGGGCTGGCTGGGTGGTTCTGGGCATGGATCCTTCCGCACGGGATCCCGGAGCTCACCGCCATTTGTATTGCCGGCGCGGCGGGGTTCGTGCTTGCCCGCGGTCTGATTGCGCCGCAGGGGTTGCCGCGGCGCGTGTCGTTGCGGCGCGAAGGCGGCGCCGCGGTGCGTCTGCTGCTGGGGACGATCACCCTCTTCGTGCTGGCCGGAATCATTGAGGGGACGATCTCGCAGATTCACCCGCCGCATCTGTCGGTGGCGTTCAAGATCAGCTTCGCGGTGGTGGTTGGGCTGGGTGTCTACGCTTACCTACACTCGGCGTCCTGGCGCGGCGATCGTCGAACGGGGTGATTGCGCGAGCGTGCTCCACTGAGACCTCAAGGTTCCGTTCGACCCGGACGACATGCCAGTGCTTTCAGTCGCTTGAGTGATGGCGGGACAGGCACGGGATGTGGAGTGATGGGCGGGATGGTTCGCCGAGTTTCCTTGAGTCTCTTCGCGCTGCTGTGGGCCTGTGGGCCTGTCGAGGACGACGCGGAGATCGCCTTCTATGAAACGTCGCAAGAGATCGTCGGTGGAGTGACCGATGAAGGCGACCCTGCGGTCGTCGCGTTCGCGGAGAGTGGCAGCGCATTCTGCACCGGTACATTGATTGGAAAAATGACCGTGCTCACCGCCGCCCACTGCATGGCGGGGCTGCAGGCCAACGCGCCGCACTCGGTGCTCTTCGGCACCAGGACTTCGGCGCCGACCAAGTCAGTCGTGGTCAGCCAGTACTTCGGAGATCCCCGCTACAACGGAAACAACCCCGGCTATGACGTGGGCGTTCTTCGTTTGGCCACCGCGGTGACCGACGTCACCCCCGTTCCGATGAATCCCACGCCGCTGACCCAGGCGGACATTGGAAAGATGCTCCGTCACGTGGGCTACGGAATCACCAACGCGCAGACGCAGGCCGGCTTTGGAACCAAGCGGCAAGTCACGTTTCCCATCCGAGTGGTGAACGCGTTGGAGCTGGAATCCGGAGCAACTGGGAAGCAGACCTGCAGCGGCGACTCCGGCGGTCCCGCCTTGATGGCCACCGGCTCGACGACCGAAGAGCGCGTGATCGGCATCACCTCTTACGGCGACGAGAACTGCACTCAGACTGGCTTCGATACGAGGACCGATACCGTTCAGGACTACGTCCGCACCACCGCCGCGGCATGGGAGAAGTTGCCTGCGTGCAGCGCGGATGGTCTGTGCCTCACTGGCTGCGTGCCCGCTGACGTGGACTGTGCCTGCGCTGCCGACGGCGTGTGCGGTGCCAGCTGTGCGGACAAGCTGATCGATCCGGACTGCACCAAGGACTGCGGAGCAAACGGCGTCTGCTCGGCGATAGCGTGCGCAACGCCTGACCCGGACTGCGTTGCCACCGGCGGCGCTTGTACCTCCGCGGCCGTCTGCGTGGAGAAGGAGTGCACCACCGACGAGCAGCACCCCGCGCAGTACTGCTCGCGCAGTTGCACCACGTCATCGCAATGTCCCAGCGGCATGGAGTGCACCGCATCCCTCTGCAAGTTCGCGCAGCGCGCGGTGACCGCGTTGGGTCAAGGTTGCACGGCGGAGTCCGTCTGCGCGAGCGGAGGCATCTGCGCCGCGCCGTCATCGGGAGCAAGGTTCTGCGCCGTCGCGTGCAGCACCTCCTGCAGCTCGGAGTTGGACACTTGTGTCATCGGAGCGGACGGGAAGGGCTACTGCCAGTCCGCTACCAGCGCGGGAGGAGCTCCGAAAACCGCGGGAGGGCTCGCCGACAGCATGGAAGCGTCCGGCTGCAGCAGCACCGGCAACAGCTCCTCGCTGGGAGTCGGCCTGATGGCCTTGGCTGTGCTGATGGAGCGATGCGCACGTCGCGCCAAGGCTAAAGCGTCCCGCGCGCCTTGATGGCGAGGTATCTGTTCACCGCGGCGAGCGAGAGCTCTTCCGGGTGGACATCAATCAGCTGCACACCGTCCTGCCCAATGCGGCTCTTGAGGTGTTCGCGCTCTTGCAGGAGCTCACTCGCGACCGCGTGTTGAAACGCCTCTTCGGGTGAGGGTGGCGGGGTTCGAAGCAGCTGCTCGACGGCCGTGTCCTTCACAGACAAGCAGAGCGGAACGTGTTTGCGCGCGAGCCGCCGCAGCGGCTGAACCATCGCCCCCGCCTGTTCTTCGTCTAGGAAGTCTGTGAACACGCAGAGCAGGCTGCGGCGGCGTAGACGGACGTAGATCTCGTGGAAGAGGGCCATGTAGTCCACGTACGTGAGCTGCGGCTTCGCGGACTAGAGCGGGTCGACGATCTTGCGGTATTGTCGGCGGCCTGCATCCGGCGCGAGGTAGGCCTTCACGCCGTCCGCGAAGACGACGAGGCCCACGCGATCGCCGTTTCGAATGGCGACAAAGGCGAGGAAGAGGGCGGCGTTCACGGAGTGGTCGAGCTTGGTAAGGCCATCCACGTGCGCGGCCATGGCGCGGCCGGCGTCCACGCAGATGATCACGGATTGGGAGCGCTCGGCTTAGAGCACGCGGGTCACGGGCTTTCCGCGTCGCGCGGTCGCCTTCCAGTCCACCTCGCGCACGGAGTCGCCCTGCGCGTAGTCGCGCAAGCGCGCGAACTCGGAGCCCTGGCCGTCACGGCGGAGCTGACGGAGGCCCATGTTCACCAGGTCGAGGGTGGCGTCGGCCAGGAGCAGGCGGCTGGCGTTGCGGAGATCGGGGTAGACGGCGGCGTCGTCCTGGGCGGGGATAATCCGTTCCTGCCATGCGAGGCGGAGTGGGCCGAGGACGCGGAGGTGGAGATCGTGGAACTGGAACTTTCCGCGGCGGGAGGGCGTGGCGCGGTAGGTGACCTCGGTTCGGCTGCGGGCTTCGACTTTGAGGTGAAGCTCGTGGGGCTCGGTGGTGAAGCTTTCGGGGGCGTCGTCTTTCACGCGAAGGGTGCTGCGCTGCGCGCTCACGATGTGGATGACGATCTTGTTGGGAACGCCGACGGAGAGTTTGGTGGGAAGGGTTCGCCAGATTTTGAGTTCGGCGCGGCGGGCGAGGGTGAAGTCGAGCAGACCGATGCCGACCAGCGCCACGTCGAGGGCCACGATCAGCGGCCAGATGCCGGGGACGAAGGCCGCGAGGAGGGCGGGGAGGGAGAGGAGGGCGAGGGCGGACCAGAGGCGGCCGGTGGGGATCATGCGATCGCTCTGGGTGTTTGACGGTGGTGCTGGTTCGCGTTCGGAAGCGCGTGCGGTGACGGGATTCCGGCGACGGGTTTACGGTGACGGACGGCACGGGTACGGGCACAAACTTCCTTTGCAACGGGTACGGGCCCGGCATCGTTCACGGGTACGGGTCCGACTTCTTGCTTCTTCCTTCTCACCGCGGAACCTCGACGGAGTGAATAACCTCCCCGAGAGCTTCCGCGGGGGTCGCTCCATCCAGCTCCGCATCCGGTGACAGCAGCAGCCGGTGACGTAGGACGGGTCCCGCCAAGAACCTCACGTCGTCCGGGGTCACGAACGGCCGGCCTCTCAGCGCCGCCAGGGCCTTCGACGCGAGCAGGAGGTGCACCGCGGCTCGTGGCCCGGCGCCCAGTCGAATTCGCGGCGAGGTTCGGGTCGCTCCCACCAGCTTTCGGACGTAGCCCAGCACCGGCGCCTCCACTGTCACTTCTCGCAGCGCACCCCGCGCGGACATGACCTGGGCAGGGCTCACCGCGGCGGCAACCCCAGCGCGCTGAAGATCGCCGGAGTCGAAACCCTGGTGAACGGCGGAGAGAATCGCGTCCTCCTCCTGCTCGCTCGGGTATCCGACATCGATCTTGAAGAGGAAGCGATCCAGCTGGGCTTCTGGCAGCGGGTAGGTTCCTTCCGACTCGACGGGGTTCTGGGTGGCGAAGACGGTGAAGAGCGGCGAGAGCGCTGTGTTCTTTCCTTCCAGCGAGACAGACCGCTCCTGCATCGCCTCCAGGAGCGCGGACTGGGTCTTCGCGGGAGCGCGGTTGATCTCATCGGTCAGCAACAGGTCGGTGAAGATGGGGCCTCGCACCAGCACGAAGGAGTTCGACTTGAGATCGAAGACGCTGGTGCCCAGAATGTCCGCGGGCATGAGATCCGGCGTGAATTGGATCCGCTTGAAGTCGGACTGGAGGGTTCTCGCCAGCGCCTTCGCCATCAACGTCTTGGCGACGCCGGGGACGCCTTCCAACAGCACGTGGCCTCCGGCGAGCAGGGCGCAAAGCATCAGCTCCAACGCCTCTTCTTGACCGATCACAGCCTTCCGGACCTCTCGCATCACACTTTCGCGAAGGGTGTTCGCGGCGCGGACAGCGTTTCCGGTGTCGCCTGGAAACGACGCGGACGGGGGAAGAAGGTCGCTCATGTTCGGGGTGTCCTCAAGGGGTGGTGCAGCGACGCGCGCAGGAGCGCGGCATCGCGTGCGAGGTTTTGCAGGTCTGCGTCGGAATTCACGGCGCGCGCTCGCGCCAACAAGGGATGAAGACGCAGGCCGAGATCTCTCCGGCCCCGTTCAAGCAGCGCGTCGGCCAGCTCCGGGCCGGGGGTTCGCGGCGATATTCCGGCGTACGGCGCCAGCTCGCTGCACAGCTGGCGAAGAATCTGCGACGCGGCGAACTGCCAGTGGTGGCCTTCGCGGTACAGCCGGCTGGTGGCGAAGAGCGCGTCGGTGCTGCCTTGTCGCGTCTGTTCCTCGGGCGGTCTGGGCCTTCCGAAGCGTCGCAGCGCGGCCGCCCAGAGCACGATCCCCAGCAGCAGCTGCGCCGCCGCGAAGTGCAGACCATAGCGACGGGCGAACTCTCCAATCGATCGATTCGACGTAAAGCCGTGGTGGTACTCGTCGAACAGCAACGGTTTTCCTGCCGACGCCGCGCTCAACAGGGACAGCCACAGCTGCGCGTTGTCCGCTCGGACGAGGGCGCTGTTGCTCGCCAGCTCCGGCGCTCCCAGCACCACGACCTGCCCTTGGCCGTAGGGAACCAGCGCGGCGAGGGTCTCTCCCAGTTGAGGGTCCACCAAAAGTGGGATGGCCTCGTTGGGGACGTCCAGATAAACGGAGACGCGCGCCTCCACCCGCTGCACGCCCAACGTCCACGGCGAGGGCAGGGCGGGCTCCAGCGTACGAAGCTCCAGCTTGTGGTCCGCTTGAACCAGGTCCACCTGAAGCGCGTCGAGCAGCGGGTTCTTCTCGGGCAGCCAGGGGGCGTAAACCAGGGTATGGCCGGTGCGGACATGCTCGAGAAGCTGCTCCGCTTCCTCCGCGTCGATCTCTGGCGCGTAGACGAGGTTCGAGCCTCGCAGCTCTGCCTCCAGTTCGCTGATGCCCGCATCCGAGGAGACAGGCGCGTCGAACGCCACGCCCAAGAGGAGCAGCTGGCTCCCCTTCGGCGCCTGGGAGAGGTCCTTTTGTATTCGCCCCACAGGCAGATCGTTCTGCTCGGCCAACAGGTAGAGCGCGCGGGCACCCCCTTTTTCAGAGCGATAGGTCGACAGCGCGTCCGCGAATTCGGCTCTGCGCGCACCTTGCAGCACGTAGCTGCCCAAGAACCCGAAGAGCAGCAGCCCGCCCATCAACAAGATCGGAAAACGATCACGCACGGAGCGGCGCCTGCGTGACGAGGAACGGCGCGGTCAGCTGCCGGAACGTCGCGTACCCTTCGGCGCTCACCCCCAGGTTCCCGTAGTACGTGAAGTCGAAGCGGTAGGTCAGCTCTCGGAACGGCGTGAGGCGCTCGCGCCCTCCGCGGAACTGACGGAAGTAGTCCCAGTTGGAGAGCGCTGGGTCGTAGTCGATGGCGCCGTCGTGGTGCAGCCGGGCGAGGAGCGCGAGGTAAAGGCCGCGCACCGCTTCGCGAAACTGACCGCGCGCGGCCAGCTCATCTGCCCACTGCGCCCAACCTTCGGGCGGACGCGAGAGCGCATTCTCGGTGGTGGTTGCTGCCGCCGCGGCCTGCTGCGAGGTGGTGATCTCCGCGCCGTGCGCGGCGTTGGCCGTGCCTCGCGAACGCACCAGCGGGTGGAGCAGCAGCCCGACCACCGCCGCGATCAACACCACCACCAGCAGGTGCGCCAGGCTGGCTCCCGCCGCCGCGGCGCCCATGGGGTTCACGTCTACCGTCCGACGCTGGTCCTTGTTCTCCAAGGCCTTCTTTAGCCATTCGCCGACGGCCTTCCAGAAGCGCGTCCACCCATCGTTCGCGTCCGAGTCGTCCGTAGCTTTCTCTGCTGGAGGACGTTCGGGACTGGAAGAGAACTCGGACCGATTGAGGATTTCCTTGGCCTGGTCCGCTGCGTCTTTGTCTTTGTGACGTTCGGCCCAAGCGTCGCGGGTCTGCTCGAGCAGTGGCGCGCGACGATGAAGCTGCTCCATCGCCGTCTCGCAGTCGTCGTTGCCGTAGGCGGTGGATTCCAGCTCTTCCACCAAACGCCTTAGGGCCGCGTTGTCCTTTTCTGGCAGCTCACGCGCGGCCCGCAGTTGCTGACGCAGCTCGGGCGAGGGGTCGCGGCATTCGACGACCAGCTGCTGCAGCCGCTCCTCCAGCGACTCCGCGCGCGCCGGCCCGGCCAGACACGCAAGGAAGAGCAGCGCGCTGGCGGCGGAAACGGGTTTGGGCTTGCGGCGCGGGAGCTGCTCAATGGCGGAGAGCAGATCCAACCCTTCCTGTCGCACCCGGCCGTCGACCAAGAGGAGCCCAGCAACGGCCGCACGCATCGGCTCGGTGAGGGAGAACGTCACCGCGATCAGCACTACCCACCACGCGGTGTTGTCGAGCGAGACGAAGCGGGTGGTGAAGGCGAGGTCCAGGCCGAGCAGGTCGCTTCCGGCCTGGAGGAGCAACAGGACCGCGACGTGAAGGTTGAACAGGAGCACGATCTGCGCGGTGAACAGCCAACGGATCTTCACTGCGGATCCGCGTGCCGCTCCAAGCAAGGTGGATCCAGACTGCAACACGCCCAGCGGAGAGCCCACCCCCTGCATGGTGACGGAGTACGCCACCAAGTGCGTGCCGATGAAAAAAAAGGAGAGCCCGAACGTCAGCGGCAGCGTTACCAGGTAGAACGCGGCCAACACCGACGCGGTCACGAACAGACTTGGAAGTCGATGGAGGGCGGCTTTAAGCGATCGCTCCGTGGAAGCCGGCTCAGGCGAGAAAAGAACCTGGCTCACGTAGTGACAGGCCGCGCCCTGCAGAGATGCGCGAAAGAACCAGGCGAGCGTGAAGAGCAGCGACGGCAGCAACAGAGGCCGCTGGTGCAGCCCCGCGTCGTACAGATGAAGAAGCGCGCCCGTGACCACCGCGCCTCCCGGCAAGGTGAGCGCCCAGAGGCCACTGGATCGCGCGCACAGGCGCAATGCCGCGTCGAACAGCGAGATCGCCGTGCGCGGCCGAAGCTCCTGGGCGGGAACCGGGCTCATCTCGAGAGCACCGCCGCAGTGAGGTACACCCCGCCAAAGAAAACTGCGAAACCGATCAGCGCGAGCAGAACCGTCCCCACGCTCCATTCGGTGCGCGCGCCCAGACGCTTCGCCTCCGCGTGTTTGGCGTTGAGGCACTGCGCGCAGCGGTTGATGCCCTCAAACGGCGTGGTGCACTCACGGCAGATCACGCGCCGGCACTCGACGCAGATGCCGAGGCCAGCGCGATCTGGGTGGTAGTGACAACGTCCCGAGCCAGGAAGCATGGGCTCGGGAATCTACACGCTAGAGCTCGTCCAGGAACTCGTCGTTGTACGTGTAGCGCGACAGACGCTTGACCAAGGCTTCCATGGCCTCCACCGGTTTGACTGAGTGGAGCATCTGCCGCAGCTTTTTGACCTTCTCGTATTCCTTCGGAGTGAAGAGCTTTTCTTCTTTGCGCGTGCCGGACTGCGGGATGTTGACCGCGGGCCAGATGCGTTTTTCGCCGAGGAGCCGGTCGAGGGTGACTTCGCTGTTGCCGGTGCCCTTGAACTCTTCGAAGATGACTTCGTCCATGCGGCTACCGGTGTCGATGAGCGCGGTGCCGATGATGGTGAGCGTGCCCGCTTCTTCCGTCGCGCGCGCGGCGCCGAAGATGCGCTTCGGTCTCTCCAAAGCGCGCGAGTCGACGCCACCGGTCATGGTGCGGCCGGAGCTGTCGACCTCCTTGTTGTAGGCGCGTGCCAGACGGGTGATCGAGTCGAGCAGGATCACCACGTCCTTGCCGGTCTCGACGAGTCGGCGTGCGCGCTCAATCGCCAGCTCCGCGATCTTGATGTGGTCGCCGGTTGGGCGGTCCGAGCTGGAGGCCAGGACCTCCGCTTTCGTGATCGTGCGACGCATGTCCGTCACTTCTTCCGGACGTTCGTCGATGAGCAGCACCATGACGTGCGCTTCCGGGTGGTTCTGCAGCACCGCCTGGGCAATCCGCTGCAGCATAATCGTCTTGCCCGTCTTCGGAGGCGCCACGATCAACGCGCGCTGGCCTTTGCCGAGCGGAGCGATCAGATCGAGCACTCGGGTGACGAACTCCTTGTGCCCGTTCTCCAGCTTGATCCGCTCGATGGGATCGATAGACGTCAGGTCCTGGAAGTGCGGCAGACGGGGCGCGCTCTCCATGGGCGTGCCGTCCACCGTTTCCACCTTCTGGATCATTCCCTTCTGCCCGCGCAGCTGCGCCTGCGCGGTGAGGTACTGGCCCTGACGGAGCCGCAGTTTCTGGCAGAGGTTCTTGGGGATCTCCGCGTCATCCGGCGAAGGGAGCAGGTTCTTCTTCACCTTGCGCAGGAACGCGTTGGGCCCCTTCGCCTCCAGGTCCAGTACTCCCTCCACCGGAACCAGCGTGGCGGGAGCCGCATGGGGTTGTTGCTGACCTTGGTTGCCGCCGCCATGTTGGCCGCCTTGGCGGTGATGCTGCTGCTGGCCGTGTTGCTGTTGTTGCTGCTGCTGGAGCAAGCGCTGCTTGTATTGCTCCAACTCGACCGCGGTGAGGAAGACTTGCAC
>JBQTKE010000404.1:0-4499 GCA_052386435.1 Myxococcaceae bacterium | reverse complement strand
TCGTTCACAAAGATGCGAGCCAATGAAACCGGCACCGCCGAGCACCGCCGCGCGCTTACCTGAGTAGTTGTTCACGGGAGAAAGTTTCCTATCCGAGATCTTCGAAGCTGGATTGTCCCGGGAGCTTCTCTTTGTACTTGTCGAGGACGAGGTCGATGCCCTGTCGGATGTACTCAGCCACGGGCACCTTGGTCTTCTGGTTGAGCAGCTTCAAAGATTCGTTCTGCTCTGGTGTGATGTAAATCGTGGTGCTTATCTTCTTCCGCGCCATGAGTGTATGTGACGCTATATCGACATACGTGCGCGGTCAAAACCGGGAGATCCATGAACTTGCTGGCGAAGTGCTGCGCAGTGGTCGGCGCGCTGGGCTTGGGCTTGATGGGTTGCGGAACGGATAAGGGAGCCAGGAAAGATGGCACCCCAAGTGAGATGGAGGTCCTCTCCGAGAACATTTCTCAAGAGAAGCGCGGCGATGAGAAGATCACTGAGTTTGACCTCAACCACGACCAGCGTCCTGACGTCTGGTCCTTCTCCGTTGCCTCCAAAACTCCTGAGGGCAAGGACATCGACAAACTCGTCCGCAAAGAGCTCGACATCAATTGGGACAGCAAGGTCGATATCACCCGGACCTACGGCGACAACGAGGCGATCGACAAGGAAGCGCTCGATCTCGACTTCGACGGCAAGGTCGACCAGCGCAACTACTACGAGAAGGGCGTGATCGTCCGGAAGGACCGCGACCTCGACTACAACGGCAAGCCTGACCTCTGGATCTACTTCGAGAAGGGAAAGATCGAACGGAAGGAACGCGACACCAACGGCGACAGCAAGGTCGACTACTGGGAGTATTGGGAAGGCGACCACGTTGATCGCATTGGTGAAGACAGCGACGGCGATGGGAACGTGGATCGCTGGACGAAGAACCCCAACGCTGAGACCACGGAGCCGGGCGCGCGGTGACAGCGTCGACCGTTTCCGTCATCGAAGGCTCGCTCGGGGGCGCGAGACTCGAGCTGCTCGTCCCCTTGGCGTGAACGACCAACCCGTTACTGAGCACTCGGAGCGACGAAGGCGTCGAGCTGGGTCTCGCGACGGAAATCCGCCAGGTAGCGCGTCGCTGCTTCTTTGTTCGCGAAGCTTCCCATTCGCACGCGGTACCAGGTCCCCTTCCCCGGGACTTGCGCGGTAACGATAAAAGGCGCGTAACCTTTGTCACGGAGCTTGGTGATAAAGCGATCTGCTTCGGCTTTGTTCTGGCTGGCGGAGAGCTGCAGGGTGAAGGCCCCGTTCGCGGCAGTCTCGGTGGGACGCTTGGCGGCGGAGTCCTTGTTCGCGCCTCCGCCGTCCTGCGTGATCCGTGTTGCCACGGGCTGTGTCTTCGCGGCGGGCGTTGGCGTCTCGACCTTCACGGGATCCGGAAGGTGAATAGTCTCTACCTTCGTCTCTGCGCTTTCTTCGGGAGGCTCGGGCGGCACAGGCCCGACTTCGGGCGCGACCACAGGCCGACGACGCGGGGCTTCCGCCTGCATGGGTTCGGCCTTGCGAGCCAGCGCTTCGGGCTCAGGCAACGAGGCGCCGACATGCACCGCGGGGGCCTGAATCACAGGAGGGCCCTTGCGGGTGAGCTCTTCTTGAAAGGTCAGCGAGGCGTCGCGCGCTTCGTTGAGCGCGGCGGCCTTCTCGTCCAGCGCGGTCAGGAGATCCGGCGCGGTGGCGGTCTTGTCCTGGGTCGACAGCTTCTTGCCGACGACGACGCCGAGCACGAAGACGGACCCCAGCACGACGAGGCCCGCGATCAGCAAGCTGACGATCTGCCGATTGTCGAGCGACAGGTCGAACTTTTCCTTCATCCGGTGAGCGTCACGCATCGGCTTCAAGACCTCGGAGTGGAACCACGTCTTGAGGACGCTATGTCCCGACCGATCCTCGGTCAAATTTAGGTGCCGACTCCACGGCTTCGCGCACCACGCTGTCCCATGCTTCGCAGGACGGACATCGGAACACGTGCTCCGGAAGCTTCTGACGGCAAGCCTCGCAGACGAAGGCGGTCGCGGGCTGTCCCAGCGCGCCCAGGATTTCCTGATAATCCACGCGCAGCTCTTCGGAACGGTCGAACTCCAGGAGGAGCGCCCCCAGCTCTCGGCGCGCTTCCACAAAACGAGGCACCCGCTCGACCACGCGGCGGAGCTGAAGGATCGCCCTCTCGATGTCCCCCAGCTGTCGGAAGTGCAGCGCCAGAGCGAGCTCGAAGGGCATGCCTCCGTTGGACAGGAACTTGTGAATGTCCTTGGGTGACTCGGAGAGCTTCGCCAACAATGGGACATTCCGCGGCGCGAGCTCGGGCTCCAGGTGAAGCGCGGTCTTCAGCGCCTTAAGCGCCTTGGGCTTGTTGTGGGTCCCCACGACTTGAGCGAGCGCGAGCTGGGCATCGGCACAGGTGTCGTCCAGCACCACCGCTCGTTCTGCCAGCGCAGGCTCCTTCTCCGCCCGAGCACGCTCCGACAACAGGTGCGCGAGAATGCGCTTCCCCTCCCCCGTTGCCTCGACGAGCCTCTCCTGCAGCTCAGTCGCTCGCGCCCAGTCGTGCGACTCTTCCAACACCTGGCGATAAAGCGTCAGTCCTTCGACGGACTTCGGTTCGTCCGCGAGCAGCTTGTCCAACGTCTGCCCCGCGAGGTCTCTCAACGCCGAACGTTTGTAATCTCCGGCGAGGGCGAGCTGTGCGCGCTTGCGGACGTCAGGCAACAAGTTGGATCGCAGGAGCATGTTCTGGTGGAGACGAATCGCGCGATCCAACTCGCCCTTCCGTCGAAAGAGCGCTCCGAGTGCGAAGTAGGTTTCCAACGTCTGACGCGAGAGCTGCGCCACGCGTGAGAGCTCAGCGATCGCCGCGTCCGGCTCATTGGAGAGCACGTAGGTGAAGCCGGCGAGGTACGCGCGCGCTTCATCGTCACTCCGCCCTTTTCGAGAGAGCGTGGTCACCAGCGCCAACACGGCCACCGCGGCGGTGGACGCCAGCAGCACCAACAGGGTCATGGGCTCGACCAACGAGGTCACGACCCCGCCAGCCTGTGATCAAACAGCGGGCGCAGCTTCGCGTGCGCCGCGTCCAGGTGCTCGACGATGACCTTGGTGGAGGAGAGGACGGGCATGAAGTTGGTATCGCCGCTCCAGCGCGGAACGACATGGTAATGCAGGTGCTCTGGGATTCCGGCGCCGGCCAACTTTCCCAGGTTCATCCCAATGTTGAAGCCTTCAGGACGGTAGGCCTCCTTCACGATCTCGATCGACAGCTTGAGCAGCCGGTGCAGATCCGCGAACTCGGGATCGGCCAGGCCCGTCAGCTCGGCGCCGTGTCGTCGAGGGATCACCATGAGGTGACCGCTGTTGTAGGGGTATCGGTTGAGGATCGTGAAGGAGTGTTCGGAGCGGCCGAGGATCAGGTTCTTCTGATCCGCTGCCTCACCGGACTCCGAGGGTAGGACGCAGAAGATGCACACTGACGGTTTTTGTCCGTTGATGAAATCCATCCGCCACGGGGCCCAGAGCGCTTCCATTCAGGGGCTACCGGTAAGCAACCGCGGGGCGCTGGAACGGCTGCAGCTCCGATGCCGGGAGGTGAGGTTCGTCATGGCCGGCAGGCCGCGAAGTTTCCGACGCGAATGCCTCGCCCGGGTTGAGCCGATCTTTCAGCTCTTTCCCGGGGGTGAACGCCGGGCTCTTCCTCGCCGGTACATGCACGGTCGCGCCCGTCTTCGGGTTGCGGCCCGTGCGCGCGTTGCGAACACGCACGGAGAAGCTGCCAAACCCGCGCACTTCGATCCGCTCCTCGCGGCGCAGCCCATCCGAGAGCGTGTCGAACACCGCGTTGACGATGGCTTCGATCTCGCGCCGCGGGACGTGAAGCGCCCGTTGGCTGATCTGGTCGATCAGCTGGCTCTTGGTCATGAACATCCCCCCGTCAGGTTGTTAGTTCACATCCACCATTGGGAGCCGGTACTCCAGCCCCGTACCACGCAGCGGCCCCAACACCCGTGCCGCCGCGTCCTGCACCGCTGACTCGACGTCTTCGCCCAGCAGCTCGCGCAGAAACTCTTTGTCCTTCTTTGGGTACTCGGTCTCCGGCTCGCCTTCGATGCCGCCCAGCTTGCCCGCCGCGGCGACCGCATCTTCCAGACCGCCCAGCTCGTCCACCAACTTCCATTCCTTCGCCTGACGGCCGCTGAACACCCGGCCGTCGGCGTAGGGACGGACCTCTTCCACCGAGAGCTTGCGGCCTTCGGCCACGTTGCCAATGAACTGCTCGTGAACGTCCTTGAGCATCGACTCGAAATAATCGCGCTCTTCGCTGGTCATCTCGCGGAACGGGCTGCCGGAGTCCTTGAGCTTGCCCGCGGTGAGGGTCCGCATCTCCACGCCCGCCCACTTCATCAGCCCTTGAACATTGGGGAGCTGGAAGATGACGCCGATGGAGCCGGTGAGCGTGCCGGGGTTGGCGA
>JBQTKE010000403.1:0-21435 GCA_052386435.1 Myxococcaceae bacterium | reverse complement strand
CCGCTGCCCGGATACCCGACCTGTGCGTCCACGGGGTAGAGCCTGAGAAGATGGTGGGTTGTGCATCTGAACGACCACACTCTCCGCGCGGCTGCGAGCCCACGCCGCAGTCGGGGTCGGTGAAGTTGCGCTGCGCCTTGTCCGTTGGCGTGCCGTCCGCCCGGTGCGGCACCTGGTGCGTCGGCAGCTCGCTGGAGGGCCCGCTCGGTGGCTCGCTCTTCTCCTTCGCCTCTTGCTCCTGCGCTGCCTTGGCCTCCGCCTCCAGCGCGGCCTTGGCTTCCTGAATCTTGGCCAGCCGGTCCTGGGCGCGCTGCAGCTCCTTAGGCAACTCGTCGCCGCGTACGCCCTTGCCGAACTTGGCATCCTCCTCTGCGTCGGCCGCACTGCTCGCAGTCTGGCAGCAGGTCCTTGAAGAAGGGCCGAAGGCTTTCGGACGCGGGTTCGATTCCCGCCGCCTCCATGGAACTCCAGTACCATCGTACGTGCGAAAGGCTTTGCCACTCTCGCATTGACGGTCTCCCTCACGTGAACGGGATTGTTCACGTGAGGGAGACCGTCTCCTTTTGCACGACGGGACGGCGGAGCCTTTTCGAGTCACGCCGCCCAAGGCGGCGGCTTACTCTTGCGAGTTAGGCACTGCCCGTGCTTGCGTCCGGGCTCCTCCGGCGACCCAGGCTGCGTTTCGCGGGCTGCTCGCGCGAGTTTGGGCGGGGCCGGGCGGAACGGATTTGTGACTGCCTCAAGACGGATTGCGGGGCGTGCCTCCAATAACTGGTACGCGCACGCGCGCATGCCAGGGCCGGAACCGGAGAGCCAGATGAACAGTGTGAAGTCGTGGATGTGGGTGGTGCTTGTTCTCGCATCGGCCTGCGGAAGAAAGCCCGCGCCAGTCGCGCCGGAGCCCGGCGAGACCGCCGTTGATTCGCTTCCTGCTGCGCCCGCGGAGGTCATGGCAAAGGGCCAGAAGCGGGCCGCCGAGATTCGTTGGTCCTGGTTGGGCCACGGGCTGGGGACGGGCCCCACGTTTACGATCAATTCGTCGCCGGGAGACATCCGGCGCGTGGTCACTTACAGCGAGGCGAATGCCGATCCGATACAGGGTTTGTCGGCGGTGATTACCGGGCTCACGGAGGGCGTGCAGTACACGTTCACCATCACCGCCACGAATTCTGTCGGCGAGGGCCCTGCGTCCGCTCCCTCCAACCCAGTCATCCCGAGCGGAGATACGCCCTCGCTTCCGACGGCACCGCTCGAGGTCAAGGCGAGTGCCGTCAACATCGGCATCTCCGTCGAGTGGAGAGCCCCTGCCGGCGATGGGGGCAGCATCCTCGCTTCGTACACGGTGACGTCTAGCCCCGGCGGAAAGCAGGTCACGGTTCAGGCAAGCCAGGGAACCAGACAATTCGCTCAGTTCATGGGGCTCGAGAAAGGCACGGAGTATTCGTTCCGCGTTCGTGCACGGAATGAGGTTGGCGAGGGCCCGGACTCGGAGCCCTCCGCAGGCGTGAAGAACGAAGTGAAGATTGTTGTTCCCAACGCGCCCACAGCAGTCGCGGCCAAGCCCAGTGACGGCGAGGCCACCCTCTCATGGGAGCACGTTGATAACAACGACAGCGCACTCGGTCGTCTCTACACGTATGTCGTCACTGTCCAACCGGGATCCCGACGCGTCGAGCTCAATGCTCTTTCGCCGTTCCGCGAAGTGCCGAACCTCTCCAATGGCGTCGCGTATTCGTTCTCGATGAGAGTCAAGAACCTCGCCGGCGAGAGTCCCGAGTCTGGGCCCACCGCCCCGGTGTTGGTTCAGGGCGACCTGGCGGGAGAGCCCGTATCAGTGACTGCAACAGCGGAGCAGGGCGCGGCGAAGGTAGCCTGGACAGCACAGGATCCGGGTCCCGCCATCCGCAGCTCGACAGTCACTTCGAACCCGGACTGGATCCAGGTCAAGGTGGCGGGGGCGGAGACGAGCGTGCGTGTCCCCGGCCTACGTCCGGGAGTCGCATACACGTTCACGGTGCACGCCAACACCGAGCTCGGCGACACGCGGGAGTCCGCACCCACGGCGCCTGTCACCCCGCTTCCGTGAGCTGACTTCGTAGACGACTGCCTCCGGCTGCCGGAGGCTCAAAGCTTCGCGCACGGAGTGGGAACCCTTGCAGAGAGAGGGCACGCTCGCGCGATCTTGCCGCGATGGATGCTGACGTTGTCGCAGATGAGGTGGATTTTCGTGATGTGCGCGGGCGTTTCGGCGTCGATTTTCTCGAGCAACTCCAAGAATTCCAGCTGTCGCTTTCGAACGCCGCAGAATCCCAAAAACATCGCCCGTGCGAGTGTCGAACGCCGCAAAGAGGTTGAACGCCCCTTGCGCACGCGTGCTCGAGGCGCACGGGGACCTTGTTCACTCGGGCGAGCTTGGTCGGCGTCGTTCGGGTTCGCGGCTGGAGCGAGGTCTTTTCGTCGAGGGACAACACCCTCTCGTGAGGCTCGAGCACCCGCGTGTAGAGGTCACGAATGTTTGTGACGCGCGCGTAGAAATCTTCGTCCCGAGGCACCTTCGAACTCAGCCAGTGGTGCACCCGCCACGGTTTTAGTTTCTGGGACTCGAGAATCCGCTGCACCGACTTCCCTGAGACGGCGGTGCACTGGCGGCGGCCCGACAAAAGAAGGAGCATCTCGCCCATGTACGACGAGAGCCACCGAGCACTGCAACGGCAATTCGATACGGAACGTCTCGCGGACAGAATCGCGGAGCGGCTTTGCCACGATCGGTTCACACCTGACGATCGCGAGTTCATCGAGCAGCGCGACATGTTCTTCCTCGCTACCACGGATTCGCAGGGACGGCCGAGCTGCTCTTATAAAGGAGGGGATCCCGGGTTTGTGCGCGTGCTCGATGAACGCATGCTGGTGTTCCCGAACTACGACGGCAACGGGATGTTCCTGTCGATGGGTAACCTTTCGGCCACCCACCACGTGGGGATGCTCTTCATCGACTTCGAGAACCCGAAGCGCTTGCGCGTGAACGGCGAAGCCCGACTCGAACCCGCGTCCTTCGTCTCACCGGCTTACGCGGAAGCACAATTCGTTGTCGTCGTGACGCCACGCGAGGTGTTTCCGAATTGCCCTCGGTACATTCACAAGCAGCAGCGAGTGGAGAGCTCCGTGTTCGTTCCTCGCGCGGGGCAACAGACGCCGTCGCCCAAGTGGAAGCAAGCAGACTGGGCCAAGGACGTTCTGCCGAAGCCGAAATAGAGCGCGGCCCGAAGTGGTCGATTGAGCTCTTCCCCAGCTGCAGCTCGAACAGCCGCGACTTCTGCACGCGCTCCCGACTTGGACAAGCCGGGAGTGCGCGCACTGGTTCGTTCAAAACTACGGCTGTGCGGGGGGAGGCGGCTGCCAGCGCGGACGACTGTCGTCACCCGCTTGCGTGGAAATCCCGGTGGCGAGAATCTTCGGATCTCCAACCGCGGCAGTGTTCGCATCCAACTCGAGCACACGCAGCTCACCACCGGTGATGTACGCCAGGTACTTATCCCCCGGTGAGAGCGCGGGCATGCTGCCGTTTACGATCTTCACCGGCGGCGCCACGGCCGTCCCAGTCGCGGGATCAATCTTCACCGTCATGATCTGAAACGGATCTTCATTGCCGCAGGTGCCGGCGATTTGACAGAGCACCGGACCTGAGGGCGGCTTCATGTAGCGAACCTCCACGTACACCAGCGTGTTGGTCGACGGCGACCACGCAGGCAGCGCGGCGAAGTGACCCGGCTTGCCGGTGGTCTCATTGGGAGCGACCCACGCCGCGACCTTGTTCTTGCTGTTGTTGCTTGGATCCACCGTCCAGAGCTCTTCGTCGAAGTCCGGCTGGGTGAGCGCGCTGGAGGTGTAGGCCAGCTGGGTGCCGGTGGGGTTGTACTTGGGCCCCAAGCCGTCGGTGCTGTGGATCAGATCCGAACCACCCGTCCGCTCGATGGTGTGAATGCCGTTGAACGCGGCGAAGGTGACCTTCACGCCACCGCCCGGGCTCCAGTCGGGAGCCAGTCCCAGCGCACTGATATCCGCGACCGTGCCGTCGACGGGCGTCCACTGCAGACCCGAGGTGCTGGTGCCGCTGACCTTCGCCCAGACCGGACCGGGACCCGGCGAGAACTCCAGACCGCCGAAGTCATCGAAGCCCTGCGCGCTGGCGAGCACGCGACCCTGCAGCGAGGTCGACGCGGTGCTCAGGTAACGCAGCTCTTTGCCACCGGTCGCGTTGGTCCCAACATAGACAACGGCGGTGCCGTCCGCGCTGAACCGCGGCCACTTGCTGGCGTTGGTGGTGAGAGGAAGCACGCCGCCGTCGAGCGCGACCAACGCGGCGCGCGGTTCCGCAGGCGAGCCCAAAGTGATGCCGATGAGATCGGTCGGGTACGCGCCCAAGCCGCCGTCGCCGGTGGGGTTGGCGCCACCGTCCGGGACCACTGCGCCGCCGTCGCCGGTGTTTGAGCTGCCATCCGCGCGACCTGCGTCGGTTCCGTCCGGTGTCACCCGCACGCACTGTTCGTTTCGGCAAACCGCGCCGCTTGAGCAGTCCGCATCCACCTTGCACTCTGGGTTACAGCCCGTCAGCGCCGCCAGGCCGACTACCGCGGCCAAAGCCGCCATCCATGTCTTTCGCATCATCCGCCCCTCCTTCGGGGTCTGTTTGGGGTGCGGAGTTATGCATGGGCTTGCTTGGCGCCAAGCCCTTCAACCCCGTGAAATGGGCGTCCTAGGACAACACGCCCCCCGCGGAGCGGAACGTCCCGGCGTCGCTTCGGCCAAGGGGCAGACTTCATTGATCTGATTGGCATATACAGCCACCCGCGATGCGCCCGGTCAGACGCGGTCTCCTCATCGTGCTGTGGGTCGGGGCTGCGTTTGGCGCGCCCAAATCCAAGGTCGACTTCGAGGACACCACCGTAGAAGGCGAGATGATTCGGCCTTCTGTCGAGTACATCCCCGCACGCCAACGTCCGCATTTTCCCTGCGACGCGACCAAGCTTTCCGAAGCCGACTACCGGACGTGCTACGAGCGCTACCTCGCGGAGCTTTGCGGCGTTCAGGTCATTGAACGCGAGCGCTTCGAGCTGCACCGCGTCGGCGGCGCCAGCGCGCAGAGTGTTCACGTCAGCACCATTGGCAGCGCCTACCCATTCTGGTTCCAGCTCGACGACTTCACCGCTGTCGTGCAGGAGACATCGCGCTGGGAGGACTGGCGCGAGCGGAAGCTGGTGCTGCGCGAACAGTCTCCGAAGCTCTTGGGCTTCGACACGTTTGTGGCCACGCCCACGTCGGTGCTGTTTGGAGATCGAAGGACGAAGCGCGTGTTCGTCCTCTCCGCGGGCGAGTTCACGGATCCGCCACGACCGTTTCAGAAGATCGAGCTGGCCAGCCCTCGTCACAACCTCTTGGGCATCGTCTCCAACGAGACCTTCGTCGTCGCCACCACCAAGGAGCTGTTGTGGATGGGGCTCGATTTTAAGAAGGGCCTGCGCATTGAAGCGCCGTTCGGCGACTACGACGTGGATCCGCACCTGGATAGATACGGCGAGTTGCTCATGGTCTCGCGCGCGCCGACGGGGAAGGTCTATTTGATCGCGCCGAACGGCCACGTCGCTGCGTCGTTCGAGAAGGATCCGGGCTTCACCTATGTGTTGTTGCCGCAGGGGCTGGTCGCGTCGGCGAACCTCGTCAGCGGGAAGATCAAGATCCGCAACCGGCTCGGCTTCGTGCTCTCCCAGGCGACGGTGAAGCCGCCGCTCTCGCAGTTCGGTCTGTACCGCCAAGCCGACACTGCGGCGGATCTCTTCTACGTCGGGATGGATGGCGTGGGAGTGCTCTACGCGGACGGCTTTGAAAAGTCGTTCCTCAAAGTGAAAGACGGCGCGGCCACCGTGGTCGAAGCGGAGAACGGATTGCTCGCGGTGCTGCTCAAGAGCCCGGGGCGCGATGATCCGTCGCGCGTGCTCGAGCGCCGGCTGGACTACTACCGATTGGGCAAGTCGGGCAGCCGCGTCTCCAAGCTCGTCGACGGCATCTGCCCCAGCTCCATCTTCGCCTCGGATCAAGCGCTGCAGCTCAGCTCATCTCTCAAGGCGTCGGTGAAAGAAGGAACGCTGCAGGTCTATCGCTAAGCCTTGGCATCGAAGAGCTCGCGCAACGTAACGATACGTACGCCCTCGACGGTGCGAGGGACGCCCGCCGCGACCCGAGGGAGGAAGAGCGCCCGAACGATTCGCTTCGGTTCTCGTCCGTGCTCCAGCGGGGGTGGCGACCGGGCGTTGAGGAGCCTCACTTCGTGGAGAACTGTTGAATGGGTGGCTGCGCGCTTCCACGCCCGGGCTTCACCCAGCAGAAGAGCCTCGCCGTCGCAGGTGCGGCTGATGACTTCCCATTCAGGCGCATTCCCCTGCCACCAGCGACCCGCGGGAAGCCAAGCCGCGTTCTTGTCCAATACATCCTTCGCACCCAGCTCCACGACGGACGCCCGACTCAGCTCTTCCCAGGATGCCGCGATGAGCGCCGGAAAAGACTCCGCGAGCAGCTTCCTTCTCTGCGTTGCGGTGGCGGACGCCAAGAATCCTCGCTGAGGCGCAATCAGGCGGAACCAGAGCCGCAGAAAGGGATCGGCCAGTCGATACAAGCTGCGTTTACTCTCGCGAGGAGCCGCACCGAACGGGACCTCACGCTTGACGAGGCCCAAACCGATGAGCCGATCCATGGAGCGAGCGAGCGAAGTCGCCGGCTTCCCAATTCTTGACGCGATCTCCGAGATTCGATGGGCGCCACTCCCCAACGCGTCTAGCAAGGGTCGCAGCTCGACAGCCGTCGGTACCTCTTCCAGGAGCAGACGATCCGGCTCGAGATGGAGCGGGCCCATGGGATCGAGTACCAATGCGCGAACACGGGCTTCCACCTTCCCGCGCACCTCGGCAGCGAGCTCCCAATACCGCGGCACACCACCGAACGCTGTCCAGAGCTCTAGAAGCTGCCAGGCGTCGAAGGACGGAAAAGCGCTAGAGAGCCATTTGGGTGCGAGGGGGCTCAGATCCAGAACTGCGCGAGCCCGCCCGTACAAAGGGGCGGACGCATCCAGAATCAGCCCGTGCATCATCCGTTGGCTTGATCCAGCGAGTGCCAAGGTGAGGTGCGCTGCTTTCGCGCCATGGTCCACCCACTGTTGAAGAACGCTCGCCAACTCCGGACTCGAGATCATCAAGTAAGGCAGCTCGTCGATCACCAGTGGTCCGCGAAAGGAAGCGCGTCTTGCGTCGAGCGAGAGTCGGTCGAAGAGCGCCCGCCAATCCGGATACTCCACGTCGGCGAAGCCAGGCAGGCGGGCGGCAACGGCGCGAGCCAAGTATTGTCGCTGCAACTTTGACGAGGACTGGTCCGCGACGAAGTAGATGCCGTGGTTACGGTGCACCCACTCGAGCAACAGCCGCGTCTTGCCGATCCGACGGCGACCGAAGAGGACGACCAGCGAGCCCTCTCGACTCCGGCTGGAACGCTCCAGCTCCGCAAGCTCCCAAGTGCGATTCAAGAATAACATTATGCAGCCTAACATAATGTTCTAGCGCATAATGTTCCGGCCTCCGTCACGACGTTGACAAGCGTGCTCAGTCGTCAAATCGCGAGCAGCGCGGTGATCATGATCGCGATGCCCAGCAGCACCAGGAGAGCGATCACCACCTGACGGTCCCAGGCGTCGTTCGCTTCGCTTTCGTTCTCTGGTTCGCCGCGAATGCGATGGAGCACGTTCCAGAGCATGTTGCCGCCCAAACGCCTCTGAGTGCCTCGCGGATCGCGGCCCAGGGAAACCCTGCGTGACTCAGCGGCCCTCCGGGAAGGTGTCGGCGCTTGCGGCTGCGGCTTCGGCAGCGCCAATGTCTCTACTCGCACTTGAAGCTCAACCACCGACTTCGAGAGGGTCAGCTCCGTGGTGAGCGCGGAGAGCGTTCGCGGCGCCGCGGCGGACTGAACCACCGAGTCGAGTCCGCTCGAACGAATCACTTCTCCCATTCGCGTCGCCTGCTGCTCGCGTGCTTCCGGCGAGATTGCAGAGCGCGTGGGCTGCGTCGGCGGCAACTCGCGCGTTTCGAAGATGCCACCTCTGGCGGCCCTGTCGAAGCGAGGGGAAACTGGTTCCGACGAAGCTTCGCGCGCGAGATCCGATTTCACTTCCGTTTTCGCGTCAGCTGCGCGTGCATTCGCGACCTTCTTCTTCGAGGTCGCGAGCTCGCTTCCCTCCTGCCGCCCCATCTTCACCTGCGAAAGCGGAGCATCCTCTTTTACTGTCTTGGCGTCGGCCAGAGCCGCCTTCGCGGGCACACGTGTCTTTGAATCACCCGTCGGCTTCGTCGTGTCCTGGCCATCATTTGTATCGGAGGGCTCGACGTTGCGGTCAATAGGCGCTGACTCCTTCTGCGCGCCTGGTGTTTCTTTCGGCAAACCATCCGCGCCGGACTCGGAGAGCTCGACCAGCTTTCGCACGTATGGCATCACAAACTCGAGCACACGCGATTGACGCTGCTCCGGCTTCAGCTTCGGATCGAGCAACGCGTCCTTCATCAACTGCAAGTCAGCGCTCAGCTTGTCCGGAACGGATTCCGCCGATTGCAGCTCTGCCAACCCCGAAATCAGCTCGGCAACGGCGAAGACGCCGTCGGGTGAAGCGCGTCCTCCGATAAAGCGAAGCAGCTCCGCGCGCGTCTCCGGAGCGAGGAGCGTGGTGAGCTCCGGCGAGTCCAGCAGAGTCTTGAGATCGATCAGCTCCGAAGGAGAGCCCGCGCCTCCCTTCAACTCCTTCACCAAACGCTGCAGATCCACTTCGGTAGGATGCGCCAGCGTGCGAAGAAGATCTCGAATCCCGCCCATACCATCGCCTTTCGCGAGCAGTTTAGAACGTCACGGTCATGGTGACGGTACCGCCGGGATTATTAGCCGCTGATCGGTGAAGGTCCCGGCGGCATCACGCAACGAATGTTGATCTCGGAGACGTGTCGTACTGGGCGAGCGACTGGGCAATGAACCGGTGCGACATCGACGGAAAGCCTTCGACAACGACGATCACCGGACGCGCCGCGGTCTGCGACGTCGCCTCCGGCGCGGGTCCCAGTCGGCGAGGTTCCGCCAACTGCGCGTTCGATGAGAGAACTGGAAAGTTGCTCCTGGTCGGCGGGGTGGCGACGTCGAATGGCGCCTCTCCGCTCTCGGACGTCTACAGCTTTGATCCCGTGGAGAAGGCGTGGACGCTTCTCCAGCCTCCCGCGACGCCCGGCGCTTTGACCAATGCGGTCGCCACCTATTCGCCGCGACTGGGTGGGCTGTTTCTTTTCTCCGGACGCACCGGCACAGCGCTCACCGCCCAGTCCTGGTCGCTGAAGGTGAACGCACCGCCCGTCGTCGCGCTCGGCCCTTCCACCGCGGCGCCGCAGACGACCGTCACCCTCGATGCCAGCGGCAGCAAAGACGCGGATTCGGACCCACTCACTTTCGCTTGGAAGCAGGTCGTCGGGCCGGACGCGGCGCTGAACAATGCCAAGACCTCGGTCGCGAGCGTCGTGGTTCCCTCGGGCTCGCAGCCGCTCACGTTCGCGGTCACAGTCACTGACGGCCTCGATTCTCGAACCGCGACGCTGAGCGTCAACGCTCTTGGCAATCCCGGCAACGGCGGCTCCACTCCGGGAGCCGACGATGCGTCCCGACCGGATCCTTTGACGGATCCGTCCCTCCCTGCGGCTACTTACAAGGTTGGCGTGGACTGCAGCACGGGTGCGGGACCAGCGTGGGCCTCTCTGGCCGTCTTGAGCCTGGTGCTCTTGGTGCGCGGCCGCCAGCGTTCTCCGCTACGTTCTCCGCTCTTCCGCCGCAACCCGTCACACCCGTAGGCCGATACTTCCCCAAACCCTTGGGGGAAGTATGCCCGTCAATAACAACACGCACACCGTTCAGTCCGGCCAGACGCTCTCGCAGATCGCCGCCGCGAATCAGACCACTGTCGCTGAGCTGAACCGCCTGAACCCGTCGCTCACGACCCAGAGCGCGAGCCAGCCGCTGCCCGCGGGCGCGATCATCCGTCTGCATGAGGACCTGTTCACTGGAAACGGCGGCGGTACGTCGTCCACGCGCGACGCTTCAGTCGGCGCCCCGCTTCCGGCGATGGGCTTGGGTGAGAGCATCGGGGTCAACCCGGATCAACTGCCAGCGCACTCCAAGGAGCCGGTGACGTTTGAAGGCGCGACGATTCTTCCGGGCGCGCTGGGCACTTCGTACAACGATCTTCCCGCCGAGAAGTTTGGCACCACCGACGTGAAGCTTCCGCAGCCGGATGGCTCGGTGCAGACCGTGAACGTGCGCGACCTTCATTACCGCCTCCCCGACGGAAAGCTGGGCATGAAGTTCGTACCGGTCAGTGACACGGGCAACGTGAAGGGGCCGGATGGGAAGAGGGTGAAGGGCAACCAGCTGATGGACGATCTGCTGCGCGAGGAGATGGGGCTGAAGAAGGACGAGCCCATCTACGCATTCGCCTCCTACACGCACCCGGAGAAGCACCAAGGCGACCTCAGGGCGCTGGGCAGCGACATGCTAAAGACCGAGATGGGCACCACCCACCTGGGCGCGTACGTGGGCGAGGGCCGCACCACCAACTCGCCGGAGTCCTACCACTCAAACAAGTGGAAGGTGACCGGCTACCCCGCCAACGTGGCGGTGATGTCGCTGGAGGGCGTGCCGCAAAAGACGCTCAATCAGAATCTGCTGCTCGCGGATCAGGTGCTCAACCGCGGCGTGCAATTCCCGGCGAACTACAAAGAGGACATCTACCGCACGGTGGACCTCAACAGCACGCTGCAGTTCTACCGAGACTGGCTCAAGGGCGAGCAGTACCTCCTTACGGATCGCTCGTGGCATACCTACTGCGCCGAACACAAGACCATCGTCGCCAACATTGCCTTGAACGTTCCTCACAACGAGCGTTCCTTCCAGGAGATCTTCGGCGCTGAAGGCAAAGAGCTGTGGGAGCTGTTCAAGCAGCGCTTCGAGACGAACAACGCCCGCGCGTTCACAGAGGTGGATGAGACGGACTTCGAACCGCTGTGGAAGAAGGAAGGACTGACGCCGGATCAGATCCGTCCCATGAGCAAGCCCGAGTGGGACAAGTACGAAGCGGCGCGCTTCGACGGTTCGCTGGCGGATGGCAGCTACGCCGGGTTCCGTCCGTTGCCGCCGGGCAAAGCGTTGGCCTGGGCCCCGGAGACCACCGCGGACCTCATCCAGGACTTCATTGAAACGTACGTCCCGTTCCAACGCACCAACGGCTTCGTCGTCGCGGCGGCGCTGCTCGGCTTCAAGGAGAACATCGAGAAGCGCATGGGCCTTTCCACTGAGCAGACGCTGGGCCTGGTGCTGCCGATCATCAACAAGGTGATGATCGCCGAAGCCGCAGCGCGCGGGCCGACGAGCGAAGACGGGCTGAAGAAGTGGGCGGACCAGGCGAAGCTCACCCTCTATGTCGCGTACGGCGGCAAGCCCGTGGATCTCGCACCGAACGGCACCGTCGACACCGCGCGCATGAAGCTGGCGGAGATGTCGCTGGGTGGCGTGCTGAAGGCGATTCCGCAGGTGCGCGCGCTGCAGACCGGCACCGCCGAGGAACGCGCGGGGACCGCGGCGAAATGGCTGCGCTCAAGCATCGGCGAAGACGTGGAGCGGGGCCGCAAGCAGGCGGTCGCGGATCCTTCCAAGGTGGAGTTCTACTCGCCTCCCGCGGTCGTTCACCGCGTCGCGACCGGCCTGCACGAGATGAATCCGTACGTGCGGATCCGCACCGTGGCCACCGCGGTGGACGCGTCCGAGGTCGAAGGCCAGGCGTGAAGCTTCTTCGCCGCGTGGCGCTGACCTTGGGAGCGCTGGTCGTGCTCGCCACCCTGACCGCAGCGTGGTTGATCGGCCAGCCGTTCGCGGGAAAAAGCAGGTCCTGCGGAGGCGTGACCGCGGACGCGCGGCGGTTGGAGGCCGGCGTTCGGAAGATCGTCACGGGCTTCGGCGCTCGCGGCGAAGATCAGGTCGAGCACCTGGACGCGATCGCCGCCCACTTGACCGTTGAGCTTCAGCTGAATGGCGCGCGCGTCGAGCAACAGCCGTATGACGTGAAGGGCCGCACCTACCGCAACGTGATTGGCCGCTTCGGGCCCGCCGAAGGAGCGCCCGTCGTCGTGGGCGCGCACTACGACGCCTACGGCAATCTTCCCGGCGCGGACGACAACGCGAGCGGCGTGGCGGGCGTGCTGGAGCTGGCGCGGTTGTTGGGCAAGGAGCAGCCCCTGTTTCCGGTCGAGCTCGTCTTCTACACGCTGGAAGAGCCGCCCTACTTCCGCACGCAGCAGATGGGCAGCGCGTTCCATGCCGAGTCCCTCCGCGGGAAAAAGATCCGCGGAATGATTGCCGTCGAGACGATCGGGTACTTTAGCGATGAGCCGCAGAGCCAACGGCTGCCACTCTCCTTGCTGGAGCCCTTCTATCCGGACCAGGGAAATTTCATCGCGGTGGTCGGCGCGATTGGACGGGGTGGAATCGTTCGCGCGGTCAAACGCGGAATGAGCGGCGCGAGCGAGCTGCCGGTGTCATCGCTCAACGGTCCCGCGGCGCTCCGCGGCGTCGACTTCTCGGATCACCTCAACTACTGGGCACGCGGCCACGACGCTGTGATGGTCACGGACACCGCGTTCTTGCGGAACCGTCGGTACCACACGGAGCAAGACACCCCGGACACGCTCGACTACACCCGGATGGCTCAGGTGGTCTCAGGCGTCGCGTGCGCGGTCAAAGAGCTGGAGTAAACGGGGTCAGGCTTTACACTCTTACACTTTGCGGCACGCGGAATGCGAAAGCATGACCTGTGCCGCAAAGTGTAAGAGTGTAAAGCCTGACCCCTACCGCAGCTTCCACTGCAGCACGACGAGCCCGGCCAGGAGCAACGCGATGGTCAGTGCGGCGATGACGACCCTCCGGCCCCTCGCCTGCGCGACGCGAAGGAGTGCTTCCTCGTCCACCGGCTGCTGGATCTTCACCTCGACGGTGCGCGCGACCTCCACGCGGTTGATCTCTCGCGTGACGCCGGCCGCGCGGGTAGGTCGACCTTCGAAGAGCTGCGCCAGCTGCGAAGCGAGCTGAAGATCCGTTGGGTGATTGCGCACGTCTTTCTTCAAGCAGACCAACGCTCGAAAAATATTTCCCTCTGCGCGGTAGAGCTTGGCGAGCTCCTGAAGTTTCGCCGAATCACCGGGCGCCGCCGCCACCTCGCCTTCCAGCTCTGCCACGCGCGGATTCAGCGACGAGCCAAACTGCAACCGGTCCGCTTGGCAGATGGCAGCCAAGCCCTGCGCGGCCACGCTCTCGCCGGGCTCTAGCAGCGTGGCCTTGTAGAGCATCAGAGCCACGAGGTTCCGCTTACCGCCCCCGTCCAGCAGCTTGCGCGCCTCTTGGAAGCAGGCCTTCGCGGCGTCTTTGCGCATCTGCTGCTGCATTCGCTCCGGATTACCCAGCGAAGCGGTGACGAGGAAGGGGTAGAGCTCGCGTTGCGCGTCCAGGTAAGGGCGCAGCTCGCCCAACACATCGAGCGCATTCTCGAAGCCCCGCGCGAGCAGGCGCTCCACCACCGTCTCCAGAACCGTGGGTACCATGGGCTCCAGCTCGAACACCAGCGGGGGCGGGCGCCCTTCTCTCGGCAAATTTGCGCCGGTGAGCATCTGCATGAGCACCAGGCCCGCCGCGTGAAGATCACCGGGTGCGTCCAGGGTCTGTCCATGCGCCGCCGCGAAGAGCGCTCCCTCGCCCAGACCCTCCACGCGCAGCTTACCGTCCTCGCCGATCGACAAATGCTCACAGGTGAGCGCGCCGTGGAAAACCCCGTGACCGTGCGCGAACTCCAGCGCGGCCAACAGCTGTGAGAACAGCTCCGCCGCGAGCGGAGGTGGCAGGCGGCCCATCTTCTGAATCAACTCCGGCAGCCGCGTGCTGGGCGCGCGGTCGCGCACGAGGAAGACGCGCCCGCCGTCGTCGCCAAAGTCGACCAGCGGCGCCACGTGGTCGTGTCGCAGCGCGATCATCTGTTCGGCGCTGCGACGAAACTGCGACGCCGCAGTCGACTGCTCCGCGTGAAACAGGCTGAGCACCACCTCTGGGCCGTTGCCGTCGCGTGCGAGATACGACGCGCCCAAAGACCCGGACGCCAGCGGCTTGATCAACGTGTAGCCGCCCACCTCGCGGTATTCACCCTGACGCTCGATTACGGCTCCGAACGCGGAGTCCTCCAGGACGGGCGCCTCCGCCGTCACATGAAGCGCGTCTGTTTCCGTCTCGGGTGGAGGTGAAGCCACCTCAGGCGCTGCTTCCTCGGGACGCGGCGTTCTGGGTACGTACGGCAACCCCAAGCGCTCCGGGCCGTAGAGCGAGAGCAGGCAGCGACGAACCTCGGTCTCCAACGCCACGTACGGAACGTGCGGTGGCAGCGCCTGGGCTTCCGGCAGCTGCGCGGCGAGCGGGTTGGCGAAGGCGATCTGCAGCTTGTTCTCTACCCGTCCAAACGGCGCCGCGAGCAGCTTCAGCCAGAGCCTGGCGTCGGTCCCCTCGCTGACCGCCACCGGCGGCTGACGGAGCGAAGACACCGGCGCTGGCGTCAGGCCGGAGATGCGCGCCAGTGCAGTGACGACCTCGGCCGCGCCCACTCCGGATTCGACCAAGCGCGTGGAGAAGAGCCCTCCCTGCTGAGACAAGGCCGCGGCGGCCCGCTCCAGCTGGGCGGCGTTCATCGCGCTTGAAGAGAACAGCGCACGGGCCAAAGGGGTGCGCAACGCACGGTCGTCGATGGGACTGACAGGAGCCGAGGGCGCGTCCACCCCCCTGTCGTAGCGTCGCCGTGAAGCCCTGTCGAATCTTCGACCCCCCCCCGCAAAGAGGTGTTGGGAAGTTACGGGCTTGGGGCCTGCGTTGCCGGGGTTTCGCCTTTGTGGAAGAAGCAACCGTCTCACCATGCTCGCCGCACGTCCTCACATTGAGCCTCAGCTTCGACCCGGCGCGAACAGCGTGGTGGTGAAGGAGCTCTACGTCTCTCTCCAAGGTGAGTCGTCGCACGCGGGAACGCTCTGCTCCTTCGTACGGCTGACCGGTTGCCACCTGCGTTGCAGCTACTGCGACAGCGAGTTCGCCTTCAAAGGCGGCCAGCGCATGCTCAACAGCGAGGTGCTGACGGAAGTGCGTCGGATGGGCTCGCCGAAAGTGGAGATTACGGGCGGTGAGCCGCTGCTCCAGCCCGGCGTCTATCCTTTGATGGAGCAATTGCTCGACGACGGCTTTGAAGTCCTGCTCGAAACCTCCGGCGCGATCGACGTGAGGCTGGTCCCCTCCCGTGTCCACAAGATCGTGGATCTCAAGACGCCGTCCTCCGGCGAGGCGGACCGGAACGACCTGCGCGTCTTCCAATCCATGACCGCGCGCGACGAGCTCAAGTTCGTGATCGGCTCACGCGAAGACTATGAATGGACGCGGCGGATGATCTCCCAGCACGACCTGGCCAACCGCCCCTTCGAGCTGCTGGTCTCCACCGTCTTCAGCGCGCTGGAGCCGCGCCAATTGGCGGAATGGGTGATCGCCGACCGCCTGCCGGTGCGCTTTCAGCTCCAGATGCACAAGTACCTTTGGGATCCGAACGCCCGAGGGACTTGAGCTTCAGAGCAGCTCGCTCTGCCAAGCCGCCGCTGCCGCCGGAGACGGAGGATGCCCCTGCGCGGAGGCGACCTCCACCACCGCGCTCAGCGCGGAGAGCAGCTGTTTCGCCGCGCCCTCGCCGCCCAACGACTGGCGGATGGAACACGCGAAGCGAACCAGCGAATCCAGCACCGGCCCGTATTCGACCTTTCCCACGCAGCGGGAAAGCTGGTGCTGAATCGCGCTGAGCGAAGACTGCCGAAAGGCGGGAGCGCCGTACGAATCACTGCCCAGAGACCGAATCGCCTGCTCAAGCAAGGGGTGCATGGATGCCTCCTCCCGAGTGACAGCGGGTTCTCGGAAGAGGTTTTCTCAACAACAGAAAAATAGTTGCTACCCGGCGGCGAGCAGCGCGACCGGCAACGCGCCCAACAGCAGTCCGCACATCATCGTGGCGACGATGGGGCCCTTGTAGCGGTTCTCGAACTGCGCGAACGCGTAATAGAGGATGAAGAACGGCACCAACATGACCATCACCCCGGTGCCGACGCTGCGCTGCCAGGCGTGCGCGATGACCAACAAGCTGCATGTCAGGGTGGCCAGACCGAAGACGACTCCAAGGATCAACACAAACAACATCATCATCTGCTCTCTCTCCCGTCCGGCGCGGCGCATACTAACGGCATGGCCCTCTTCATCAAGCTGCTGCTGTTCTTCTTTTGCGGTGGAGCGTTCGGAAACCTCGTCGCGTCCATGATCGCCCCGCGGTTTCTCGTCTGGGATAACACCACGCGGACCGGCATGAACATGTGCAGTTGCATCGAGACCGTGCGCGACACCACCGGCGCCATGCTGCGGTACCAGCTGGTCGGAACTGTGATCGGCGGCGTGGCCGCGTTGGCGTTGGGCATCGTCATCCAACTCAAGTGGAGGGCAAAACCCCCGACAACGCCTGGCCTTCCCTAAAAGCGCCGTAAAAGCTCCGTCCCTTCGGCAACTTCCTGAGGCCCGGAACGGATAACTCTCTCACTATGGTCATTCGAGACGGCATCAAAGTTTCCGGGCAACACACCAGCTCCGGCCCGTACCGCGAGAGCATCCACGTCGACGTGGACGACGAGAAGCTCCAGGCCCAGGGCTACAACTTCGACGGGATGGAGAAGCCAACGGTCCTGTGCCCCGTGAAGCTGGACGGTGGGCAGACCCAGTTCGTGCCCATCGAAATGCGTTGGGAAGGCCGCTCTCTTGAGAACGGGCGGGTCATTGACCACTACAGCGCGACCCCGCCCACTGGCTCCGCGACCCGGGAGGAAGGCTTCAAGGTTCAGCTGGAGACCGACGGCGGCAAGAACACCCTTCAAGCGCAGGAAGAGAACCAGCGCTACGTGCTCAACTCCGCCGGTTCTCCGCCCCAAACCGATCCCGTCGACTGGCTCTGATCGCCCGTTCCGCGCAGGTAACACCAAGACAACAAGGCGCGCTCCCCTCGTGGGCTGAGCGCGCTTCGTCGTTTTTCAGTCCTGTACCCAATTCGAAGCTGCCGTCACCGCGCGACCCCATTCGCCCCCGCGCCCAGTCCTTCGCGCGGCGACGACAGCTTGCTCACCCGTTCCCGCTCGCCCTGTTTCCCTCCCGCCGCCCCAGGTGCCTCGCCCTACCCGCCGCCGCCCTGCACCTTTCCAAACCCGCCGCCGCCACCCAGCCCTGCGCCCCGACTCCGTGGGCCCCCCTCCACCCGACCACGCGGGAGGGAAAAGCAGGCGGCGTGCCGAAGACTCGACCTGCTCCGAAACCCTCGAAATTGGGCAAGAGGCTCGGACTGACGGCGCGCGGCATGAATGAACGGACCGGAAGAGTTTTCCGAGTCGTCTGCTGGAAGACAGAAATAGGCCCGTAATTTCAGGGAGACATTGGCTGCGTGACGGGTGCCAGTTCGCACCCTGACCCAAAGCCCGACGCGTCGAACTTCCGGGTAAGCGAACCCTGGAGCAAGCCTTTCGGCGTCTCCTGCGTGACGTTGATGGTCAGCGTGTGGCTGCCACCGCGCTTCGGAGAGCAGTACTCCAGCAGATAGAAGCGGCTGGCCATGCCGACAATCCGCGATGCGATCTCCTTGAACGCGTTCTCCAACTCGCCCGCGTCTTCAGCACGCTGAAAGCCGTCACGGCCGAAGGCGCGCAGCGCGTCCTCATCCACTTCGCCGCCCAAGCCAATCGTGAAGATGTGGGGGCGAGAGCTGCGCAGCTTCGCCTCGGCGGCGTCCGCGGAGACTCGAGCGGCTTGATCAGTTCCGTCGGTGAAGACGACCAGCGCGCTGTCGCGGAAGGGAATTGATGCGTCGGTCTGAAGCTCGCGCTCGATGCGATCAATGCCACCCACCACCGCCCCGTTCAGGTTGGTGGATTCGTCCACGCACATCCAGCCGCTGCAAGTGCGGCGATCTTCGAACGCGGAGCAGTCCGCGCTGATCGTGCACTGACGATCCTTCAGACGATCGATGGCGGCCTTGATGACGGAGGCGTCCGCGCTGAATTCGACGACGGGGAAGATGGTGGGGCGACCGTCGAACGCGTAGACCGCGACGCGTTGCCCATCACCGCCTGAGCCCAGGACTTGATCCACGTAGAGCTTCGCCGCGCTCGCCAGCTTCTCGTAGTTGCCGCTCTTGAGGATGGAACCGGAGAGGTCCAGCAACAGCAGCGAGTACATGCGGAATCGCCGGCCCTTGGGCTGGATGCTCTGGTTGCTCTCGTACGCGGAGACGGGGCGATCATCTTCCTGAAGTTGGAATGACGACGCGGTCAGCCCCGCGACGGGTTCGCCGCCGCACGTGTCGACCGTGAAGAAGAGTGAGACCTTCGACGGTGGAGAGGTTACGAGGTTCCCGTCCGGCATCTGGACGCTCAGACAGTTTTGACCGGAGACGTTTCCCATCTCGCCACAGCTGAGACAGAGCAAAACCGAGACGAGGGTTCCCACCAGCGCGCGTGTGTCCGTCATGGTGCGGCCACGCTAGTCCGCGGTAACGGGGGTGCAACTTTTCTGGTTGGCGGTCTGCTCTAAGCGCGCTCTAAGCGCGCTCGGCGAAAAGAGGAACGGTGTTTGTTTGGGACGTTTGTTTGGGACTGGAGCAACCCATGCTCAGGAGCAGAGAGAAGCCCGTCTCGCTTAGCCAAGGGGCGCTACGGGAACTTTCGGCAGCTCTTTCGGCGTGACCCGGGTTCCGGCGCGGAGGGTAAAGATCGTCATCTCCGGAGCCGAATTGAAGCGCGCGAAGGCGAGGGTCGCTCCGAAACCGATGCCTCGGTTCACGTAGAGGGAGTTACCGTTCACGGTGTACTGGCCGCGCACGTAGTTCCAGCCGCTCATCCGGAAGAGAAGCGTGGTGAGGCCGGGGACGTAGATGCAGCCGCCGTGGGTGTGGCCCGAGACCATCGCTCCGGTGTTGGGCGGGAGCTCGATCGCTGTCGAAGGCGAATGCGTGAGCACCAACTTGCTGGAGTTGGCTTGCACGCCCTTGAACGACTTGGCGATGTCGGATCGCTTGGTGACGCCGTCGTCCACGCCAATCAAGGTCAACGGCTTGCCGCGCACGTCGAGCACCGAGTTGTCGTTCTGGAGCACCGCGATACCGTTCTTCTCGAAGCGCGTGCGCAGGTAAGGCGCGTTGGTGTGGTGATCGTGGTTGCCGAACACGGCGTACGCCGGAGCGCCGAAGTCGCGCAGAATTTCGGAGACGCGATCCAGCGGGTCGCGCTTGTGGGTGACGTAGTCGCCGGTCATCACCACCACGTCCGGCTTCGCGGCGCGCACGTCGTTGCAGGCTTGAAGCAGTCGCAAAGTTGGCGTCGCCTCGCCCACGTGGACATCGGAGATCTGCGCCACCCGCACCCCGTCGTGCTCCGGTAGAAGACCCGGAATGATGAGGGTGACTTCTTCAATGATGAACCGGCGGAACGAGGTCATGCCTTGCGCTTGCGCGGGCTGGGATTGCGCGGCAGCGAGGGTCACGGCGCCGCCAAGCAGCGCTTCACGTCGGGACAGACGGTTCATCTTTGGGAGTTCTCCGGGTGGGGCTGTTGCTTCGTGGGCCGGGGCGTCTAGAACCGCGCACCTGAGCAAACCATTTCCTAGGACGAACGTCGCTTGGCTGCCCGCTTCTCAAGCGAGAGCAGACTTAGCTTCTCCTCTCGTGTCAGGCGTTTGAGCGCGGCCTCTCTGCGCAACGCCGCGCTGCGATCTTCCACAGGCTCCTGGAACACCAGCTTCACTGGCAATCGCGACCGGGTGTACGACGCGCCCTTCCCCGCCTGATGTCGACCCAAGCGTCGGACGAGATCGTTGGTCGCTCCGGTGTAGAGCGTTCCATCCTGGCAACGCAGCATGTACACCCACCAGTGGGTGGGTTCCTTGACGGGGTGCACGGGCGCGATTCTAGTCCGCCGCATGAAGACGCGCCTCCCCACCAAGCGACTGGTCGCGGCTCTGCTCGGACCGGGTCTGTTCATGCTCGCGGTCGACTCCGGCATCTCTCACTTCGCCGGCAAGGACATGGAAAACGGTCTGCAAATTGTCCCGGTCACCTTCGGAGGATTGGGAGGCGTGATGCTGCTCCTCCTGGGAATTCGACCCCTCAAGCCCTCCGCGCAGGCGGTGAGCAACGTACTGCGCGTGGTCGGCGGACTCGCCATCGCGATCGGCTTGGCCGGGACTGTGCTCCACCTCCTCCCGCTCTACCGAGACATGTCGGACGAGTCCCTGACGTGGGGCGCGTTGGAAGGCGCCGTCTCGCTCTCGCCTCCGGTCTTCGCCCCCCTGGGGTACGCGGGGTTGGGCGCGCTGCTGATCGCCATCGGCTCACCCAGAGTGCTGATCGAGCTCGTCGGCGGGGCCAAAGCAGCGGACTTACAGCAAGGCGGGTCGAAAGAGGTCACCCAGGCGAAAACCGGCTAACGTTTCGTCGTCAAACACAGCGGGTCGCCTGGCGTGCGTGGCCAATTGGATGACACTTTGTTTCGTCTCAAAGAACAGCCCGAGCCACCTGCCTCCTCCGCGCGCGTAAGTCTCCTGAACGAGGCCTTCAACCGAGCCCGTCAATTCGCGGTGGAAGGGTTGGAGCTGACGTTCCGTCCGGACGAGGTTTATCGAGTTCCCACGGACGACGGCTGTTCGATCGCGCTTGGCCGCTATCAGCCGCGCGGTGAGCGTCGCTTCGAAGAGCCGGTCATCCTCTGCCACGGGTTGGGCGCCAACCGGTTCAACATGGATTTCGACGAGCGCTATTCGCTCGCCCGTTATCTCGCGCGCCGGGGCTATGAAACGTGGGTGATGGAGCTGCGCGGGCGCGGGCTCGCGGGTCCGCCGTGCGATTCGACGTTTGACGATCAAGCCGAGCACGACGTGCGCGCGGCGCTTCGGGCTGTCACTTCTACGGGCCACAAGCAGGTGACCTGGGTCGGCCACTCCAAGGGCGGGCTTCTTCTCTACGCGCACCTCGCACGCACGCCGGGCGCTCCGGTGAGAGCGGCGGTGACGCTGGGCAGCCCCTTCAGCTTCGCGGTGCAGCCTGGGCTCAAGAAGTTCATCGAGACCGTGAGCCCCGCACTCAAGCTCAAGTCGATTCCCATCACCAAGGTCAGCGCGGTGGCGAAGCTGGGGCCGACACCGGGACCCATCGCGCGCTACCTGATGCGCGCGGCGAAC
>JBQTKE010000402.1:0-1634 GCA_052386435.1 Myxococcaceae bacterium | reverse complement strand
GATCACCCGCTGGAATGATCCGGTCCTGGCTAAGGACAATCCCGGGGTAGCGCTGCCGGAGTTGGGGATAACCGTGGTGCACCGGTCGGATGGATCCGGGACGACCGCGATCTTCACGGACTACTTGGCGAAGGTCTCGGCTGAGTGGAAGGCGAAGGTCTCCTCCGGCACCAGCGTGAAGTGGCCACTGGGGCTGGGCGGCAAGGGCAATGATGGAGTGACGGGACAGGTGAAGCAGATGCCGGGCGCGGTGGGTTACGTGGAGCTGGCGTACGCGCGCCACAACCAGCTCCCCGCGGCGGCGTTGCAGAACCAGGACGGAGAGTTCGTGAAGCCCACGGTGCAGGCGACGCGGGCGGCCGCATCCGAGGCTTCGCTCCCGGAGGATTTCCGCGTCTCCCTCACCAATCCCAAAGGCAAGGACGCGTACCCGATGGCCGCGTTTACGTATCTGCTGGTTCAGCGAGATCAGAAGAACACAGCGAAGGGCGAAGCGCTGATCCGGTTTTTGGATTGGGCCATTCACGACGGTCAGAAGCTGGCCCCGGCGCTGGACTACACCCCGCTGCCTCCGTCGGTGGTGAGCTCCGTGGAAGCGAAGTTGAGGACGTTCACAGTTGCTGGGAAGCCGGTGAACCTTGCATCCAACGACTGAACTCGCCAGCGTGCAGGGCTTGGCGGCCTCTCCTCCCACGTCTACTTCCCCCGGCGGCGCCGGCGGCGACCGAGCCTTCAGCACGCTCTTGGGTCTGTTCGGTGGCGTGGTGTTGATCATCGCCGGGTTGATCATCTTCGTGCTGGGCAGGATCGCCGCGCCTGCCTTTGGTCCGCTGTCCGTCCGCGAGTTCCTCGTCAGTCAGGAGTGGAACCCGGTCACGGAGCGCTTCGGCGCGTTTCCGTTCGTGTATGGCACGTTGGTGACGAGTGGGATCGCGCTGCTCGTCGCGGTTCCGGTCTCTCTGGGAATGGCGCTCTTTCTCACGGAGATGGCGCCGCGCGGTCTGGGCCGGGTGGTTCGCTTTGGCATTGAGACCTTGGCGTCAATTCCGTCTGTCATTTACGGATTGTGGGCGCTGTTCATCTTGGTCCCTCTCTTGCGCGAGCAGGTGGAACCTTTCCTCGCGCGCGCGTTCGGTTTTCTTCCGCTGTTTCAAGGCACGCCCTTGGGATTGGGTTATCTCGCCGCGGGGCTGGTGCTGGCGGTGATGGTGCTGCCCACGATTGCCGCGGTGTCGACGGAAGTGCTGCGCAATGTCCCCGCGTCTTTGAAGCATGGAGGACTCGCGCTGGGTGCCACGCGCTGGGAGACGATTCGTTCGCTCGTTCTGCCGTACGCGCGCCCCGGCATCTTCGGCGCGGTTCTGCTGGGGCTGGGTCGAGCGCTGGGGGAGACGATGGCGGTCACGATGGTGATTGGAAACCAGCCGGAGGTGCACGCGTCCCTCTTCGCACCTGGCTATTCGTTACCCTCGGTCATCGCCAATGAGTTCGCGGAGGCGACGAGTACGGTTCACGTGGGCGCGCTGGCTGCACTCGGGTTGGTGCTCTTTGGCGTCATTCTCATTCTGAATGGTTTGGCGCGGCTGTTGGTCAAGACCGTCAGCAACAAGGCGCAGGGGATCTTGACGTGAGCC
>JBQTKE010000401.1:0-24420 GCA_052386435.1 Myxococcaceae bacterium | reverse complement strand
CCCGTGGCTGTGAGGCCACTCTGAACCTCCGAGCGCGCTAGAGGTGAAGCGGACGACGTGGAGCCTCGGGGCATCGGCATTGAAGAAGTGGCCAAGGGACTGCTCCTGGTGCAGGTGGGACGACTGCCTGCATGGAAGGTCGTGCTCACTTCGTCCGCTCGCAAGCGGACGGAGCACGGTTTGTGAGTCAGCTCAGGCGTTGACGGGCCCGGCTGTCTACTTGGTTTCCAGAGGAGCGTCGAAGGGCCACGCGCGAAGCTCTTCGAGCTGCACTCAGCTCGCCCGCACACCGAGCAGCTTGCGCGCTTCCGCGGGAGTCGCCACTTCGCGTCCAGCGTTGCGCGCGGTCTGAGCCAGAGCCTCGATCAGCTCCCCGTTGCTCGTCGCCTTGGATCCGTCCGGCAAGTAGAACGTGTCTTCGAGCCCCGTCCGGAGATCTCCACCCAGCTCCGCGCAGGCCTGGTGCAGCGCCCAGACTTCTTGGCGGCCAATCCCAATCACCTGCCAATGCGTTCCGGGAATCATTTCTTGTAACAACAGCGGCAGCCAGCTGGCCTTGTTGGGCATGCCGGATTCAACGCCCATCACCAGCGAGACGTGCGGTGGGTTGGGGACCAGTCCTCGGCGCGCGTAGAGGGTGACGCTGCGCAGGATGCCGGTGTCGAAGCATTCGCATTCGGGGACGATCTGGTGTCGCTTCATCACTTCCGCGAACGCTTCCACTTTGTCGACGGGGTTGTCGAAGAGCATGGGTGACCACGCCCAGTCATTGTTGGAGCGCAGCTTCAGGTAATTGAGTGAGCCCGCGTTGAGCGCGGCCAGCTCTGGTTTCACTGTCTCCAGACACGACACGGGGCCGCTGATGTCTGGACCGACGACACCCGTGCTGAGGTTCAACATGAGATCCGGACACTCCGCGCGGATCGCATCACAGATCTCTGTCGCGACGCGCGGATCCCAGGAGGGGAGTCGCCCCATGCCGTCTTCCTGGGCTCGGAAGTGACAGTGCACCACTGACGCGCCAGCATCTCGCGCTCGACGTGCTTCTTTCGCCATCTGCTCCGGCGTGACAGGGACGTTGTGCTGCGCCGGATCCGTGAGCACACCGGTCAGGGCGCAGGTGAGGACGGCTTTCGAGCTCGACATCCCCGAAGTGTACGTGCCCTCGGCGCGGCGACGCAGTGGCTATCTACAGGTTGTCCTGAAATTCCGGCCGAGCTCGCTGCGACAGCTCACCCAGAGGACCTCCCACACCTAAAACCGCGGATCGCCAATACGGCTACTTCTCTCCGTAGCCCTGACGGGTGAAGGGTAGGATCGAGGGCTTCTTGGCGGTACCGCTACCGAGAGAGGGGCGTCTAACTGACATCCTCCGAATTGTCGGCCAATTCAGGTTTCCAGCGCTCCCAGCGCTCCCAGCCGCCGAGAAGTTGCGTGGGCAGCTGGCCGACGCGGAAATATCCTCCATTCCGCTCTTTCGGCGGATCTGGTCCTGGTCCCGCTGTTGGCGAAACCAAACCTGTGGAGGCCAAGTTAAGACGTCCCGCAGCGCCCCCCGATCAACTCTTGGGCGGCGCGGCCCCCAGCTCTTCTAGAAGTGCGGTGTCCACGAAGCCTTCAAGGTTCGCGTTGGGACTGAAGCCCAGCTCGGAGGCGTCCTTCGCATCCTTCGCGAGCGCTCCGTTCAACGGATCCGTCGACAGCGACATGCGAGAGAACGCGCTCTCCAGCACCTTCTCCGGCAGGGGGTGTTGGGTGAGCTTGCCGTAAGCCTGGTTCGCGGCCTTCACGAACTCCGGGCCGTTCTGCTTGAAGCGCTGCGTGAGCTCGACGTGCGCCTTGAGCAGCGCCTTCACCTCTTCACGTCTTTCCTTGAGAGCCCGCTCGCTGACGACCAGCAGCGTGGTGGGGAACTGACCCTCGGGCCAAAGCGTGCGCTCGTCGAGCAGCAGCTTGGCGCTGGCCTCTTCCATCAACCGCGCCCCCCAAGGCTCTGGGACCCAGGCCGCTTCAATTTCACCGCGCTGAAACAGAGAGAGAATGTCGGGGTTGGCGACGGGGACGATCTTCACCTTGCCTTTGCTCTCGCCCGTTCCAGTCGTGAAGGTGAGGTTGTTCTCCTTGAGCCAGTGCCGAAGCGCGATGTCCTGGGTGTTGCCCAGCTGCGGAGTGGCCACGCGCTTTCCGCTCAGCGCCTGGGCTGTCGTCGCGCTGCGCGCCACCAGCACTGCGCCGCCCGTGGCAGAGCCAGCGATGACTCGAATCGCACCCTTCGTTTTGATGAACGTGTTGATCGCGGGACCAGGGCCCACGTAGGTCGCGTCCAGCGATCCCGCGAGCAGCGCCTCCATCGCCGCCGGCCCGGCGTTGAACTGCATCACCCAGACGCCCTTGTCTCCCAGCGCCTTCTTGAAGGTCCCGTCCGCATGGCCCACGAGCGCCTGAGCATGGGTGATGTTGGGGAAGAACCCGAGCCGCAGCGGTCCCGTTTGAGCGTCCCCGCCCTTCTTGCAACCGACAGTGGCGAGAAGAGCCAGCAGCAGCGCGCATCGCTTCGTCATGGGGTTCCCCTTCCGCATGAGGGGGATTTAGTCATTTCAAGGGCCGGCGCGGACCCACATGTGATCCACCGTGCGAGGATTCGTTGGTTGGAAGACCTCTCCGCGGACAAGCTCGGCCGGGCATGGGCGCGTCGAGCAGAGCGGTGACATACTTCGCGGGCCATGCCCTCCATCCGCACGAATCCGGTCCGCGAAAACAACGGCAACCTTCGCGATGAGGGCTCTTCCTCGCTCCTGCGCAGCGACGGATCAACCTCCCACGTAGAGCGGTCGCGTGAAGCGATGCTCGCTCGGATTGAACAGATCGACGCCGCGCTGGCCAGGGACGAGATGAGCGCGGTGGAAGCACGCCTGCTCGGTGATGAGCGGTCGACGCTGAGCCGCGAGCTGCTCGCGTTTTCGGACTTCTCGATCACTCCGCGGCCACCTTCGGCATTGCTGACGCCTCCTTCCGCCGCGTCTTCCCTGGCGATCGAGGTGAACCTCGCCAATGATCCAGGCCAGCGCGTCCGCTTCACTGGAGGCGACACGCTGAGCATCTCCGGCGACGCGACGGGCGGAGGGATCATCCCTTCGATGATTTGCCTGACCATTGCAGGGACTCGGATCCGCTTGGCGGTCGTCGCGGGAGACTCCGCCCAGCAGACCGCGGAGAGGTTGATCGCCGCGCTGCCGGAAGGTTTCACCGCTCAGCTCCGCGGAGCGGATCCGGTGCGCTTCACCGTTCAAAGGCGATAGCGCTTAGGTGCCGCAGCTGGCGTTGAAGAGAAGCGGCGCGGCGCTGGCGGCGGTGAGCTCTTCCTCGGTGAGCACCCCCTCTTCGCCCATCTTGGAGAGCAGATCATCCAAGCGCTGTTCCCAGACGGGAGACAGGCCGCGCAAGTGGTACGAGTGGTAGCGCAGCGGACTGGGCAGCAACGTCGCGAGCAGCGCCGACTCCTTCGGAGAAAGCTCGCGCGCGTCCTTGGCGAAGTAGTGCTGTGAGGCGGCGCCGATACCGTAGATGCCGGGGCCCCACTCCACCGCGTTGAGGTAGACCTCAAGCAGCCGCTGCTTCGGCACGGAAGCTTCCAGCGCCAACGTGGTCAGCGCCTCGCGAACCTTGCGCGCCAGCGTGTGCTCTGGCGAGAGAAAGAGATTTTTCGAAAGCTGCTGACTCAGCGTTGACGCTCCACGCACGCGGCGATCCATCAGCGCGTCGACCACGGAGTGACGGAGCTCGCCGAAGTCAAAACCGGCGTGGCCAAAGAAGCCGGCGTCCTCGCTGGTGAGCACCGCGGCGGACGCGTGGGGCGGCAACTCCGCGAGCGGCACGAAGGTGGGGTTCGAGGGTCCGATGACGACCTGGTAGCTGCGGCCCGTCGAGGAGACGGCGGTGTACGTGAGCTCGTTGGCGAGCGTAGGCTGCGCGGCGGATTTTTTTCGCGCGTCGTCCAGAAGGAGCTTCGCTTCAAACTCCCAACTGTCCGGCTCCTTGAGCAGTCCTTTGAATTGCGCGGTGGCGGCGACCTGTCCTTGAAAGTGCGGCGCGGCGGGAGGCGGACGGAGCTCGCTGGGTAACGCGGAGACAAGTTGCTCGTCGGTGACTGGAAGCAATCTCACGTTGGCTTGCGCGTTGAAATCTCCGGCCAGCTCCACCTGCGCGGTGGCGACGACTTTGATTTCATCTTCGCCGCCCATCCAGAGCTGTCCTTCCTCGAGCTTGAGGGTTTTGTCCTGCCGCAGAAACCGCCCTTGCAGCGCTAGCTCCATGCCCTTGAGCGGCCCTTTGGCGAGACGTGGATCACGCAGGTTCACGTCGCTTAGAGAGAGGGAGATGGAACCATCGCGTTCTGACAGCTCGCCCTTGCCGTTCAGCAGTCCGGTCGCTTCTAGACTGGCAAAGCGCGGACCCACCCAGCGCGCAGAACGCAGCGAGATTTTCCTGAGCTCCAACGACGCGCGCTTTCCTTCGCGGCCCAGCGTGATCTTTCCGCCGTCGGGCAGCTCCAGCTTGAGTTGGTCTCTGGAGACGACGCCGTGAAAGGGACCAAGGTCCTGTGCGAGCGCTCGGGTGCGATGCTGTTCGAAGATCAAACCTTCGAAGACAATCTGCGTGGCCGCCCGGTTGGTCTCGCTCGACGACGAGGACGCCGGTGGCGGGCGGCGCAGCTTTAACAACCGACGATCCCACTTCACCCGCACGTTCCTGACGTGAACGTTGCCGCGAAGCACCGAGACCGTGACCTCTTCGACGGAGATTAGCCCGTCCGGTCCCATGGAGAGCGGACCGACTTTAAGCCCCAGCCCGAAACCACCGCGCACCGTGCCTTCCAGCTTGGCCTCACCGAAGCGAGCGGCGACCTCTCGCTCCACGCGTTCGCGGGCCAGGCTCTGGACAGGGGGTAACAGCAGTGCGAGCTTGAGTCCAAAGCACCAGCCGGCCAGCAAAAGCACCCCGGCGATTGCCGCTCCGCGCCACGCTTGGATTCTCGACATCGACGACACGAATGGGGTGCTATGCGTCCCGTTGGCTAACGTCAAATTGACCGGCCGTGAACGTGACCTTCTTCATACACTCTCGCCATGCACCTCCTTGAGAACACGATTCAACCGTACGCGTGGGGCTCCCGCACCGCGTTGAGCGAGCTCATGGGGCGTCCCTCCCCCTCCGCCACCCCGGAGGCAGAGCTCTGGATGGGCGCGCATCCGCTGGCGCCTTCGAAGGTCGCGGGCGAAGGCACGTTGATGGAGCTGATTGCGCGCAGCCCGGAGACGGTGTTGGGGCGCGACGCGGCGGCGAAGTTCGGCGGCAAGCTTCCGTTCTTGATGAAGGTGCTGGCGGCGCAGGATCCGCTCTCGCTGCAGGCGCACCCGAACCTCAAGCAGGCGCAGGAAGGCTTCGAGCGCGAGAACCTGCGCGGCATTCCGCTGAGCGCGCCGCATCGCAATTACAAGGACTCGAACCACAAGCCGGAGCTGCTCTGCGCGCTGACGCCGTTCGACGCGCTCTGCGGTTTTCGTCCGGCGCTGAAGACCCTGGAGCTGTTTCGTTCGCTGGACGTGAGCGCGATGGAGTCGCTGGTCACGACACTCGAAGCGACACCGGACGAGCGCGGGCTGCGGGTGACGTTTGAAGGGCTGATGCGGTTGCCCAGTGAAGCGCGATCAGACGTGACCAAGTCGTGCTTGGAGCGGTGTCGAGCGCTCTCCAACGCAAGACATCCCTTCGCCGCACAGCTGCGCTGGGCGGTTCGCTTGGGCGAGCAGTATCCCGGCGACATCGGCGCGGTGAGCTCTCTGCTGTTGAACCTGGTCCACCTCGAACCCGGGGATGCGATTTTTCTACACGCGGGAAATCTTCACGCGTACCTCTCCGGGGTCGCGGTGGAGGTGATGGCCAGCTCCGACAACGTGCTGCGCGGCGGGCTGACAGTGAAGCACGTGGACATCTCAGAGCTGATGAACGTGTTGGAGTTCAAGGACGAGCCGGTGAAGCCGCTCAAGGCGCTGCCCTCAGGGCCCTTCGAAGAGACGTACCTCACGCCGGTGCCGGAGTTTCGACTCTCGCGCATCACGCTGGAGACAGGACAGAAGGTGACGCCCGCGCGCAGAGGGCCGGAGATTGTCCTCTGCACGAAGGGCGCGTTCACGCTGCAGCGAGGCGGGGAGACGCTGACGCTCGTTCAAGGCGCGTCCGCGTTCATTGGCGCGGACGAAGCGGCCTACGTCGTGGAAGGCGTGGGGACGCTGTTTCGGACGACACTCTGAGAAGCCCTCCGAGAACCGAGGGCCTCAAGACGCAGTGGACTTGCTCTGCTTTCTGATGGAGGCCCGCTCCGAGGGAGCCGTGATATAGGAGCGCGCCTCATGGGGAAGGCGAGAAACCAGATCCTGGTCGGCGTGATCATGGGCAGCAAGAGCGACGCGGAGCATCTGGCCCCCGCGCGGGTGCTGCTGGATGAGCTTGGGATCGCGCACGAAGCACGCGTGGTCTCCGCGCACCGGACTCCGGAGTGGATGTTCGAGTACGCGAAGACGGCGGAGGAGCGCGGGCTCAAGGTGATTATCGCCGCGGCGGGAGGTGCTGCTCACCTGCCAGGCATGGTGGCCACCAGCACGTTGCTTCCTGTTCTGGGCGTGCCCATGCCGACGACGCTTCTCTCCGGCGTGGATTCGCTGCTGTCGATCGTTCAGATGCCCAAGGGAATTCCGGTGGGAACGTTGGCGATCGGGAAGCCAGGCGCGGCGAACGCGGCCCTGCTCGCGGCGCAGATTCTGGCGCTGGAAGACGCGGGGCTGCGCAAGAAGTTGGCGGCATGGCGCAAGGCGCGGACGGATGAAGTGATGAAGGACACGCGAGCGTGAAGTCGATTCTCCCCGGGGCCACCCTGGGCATTCTCGGAGGCGGTCAGCTGGGTCGAATGACTGCCATGGCTGCGCGCGCGCTGGGTTACCGCGTGCACGCGCTGGATCCGGATCCACAGTGTGCCTGCGCGCCGGTGGTGGAGAAGTTGATCACCGCGCCGTTCGACGACGCTGCGGCCGCGGAGACGTTGGCCCAAGGTTGTGACGTGGTGACGCTGGAGATTGAGAAGGTCTCCATCGAAGGGCTGCGGCGCGCGGCGAAGGTCACACCGGTGCGTCCCGGTGCCGCGGTTCTGGAGATCATTCAGGACAAGGGCAAGCAGAAGAAGTGGCTGTCTCAAGCTGGTTTTCCCGTGGGCGCGTTCGCGCTCGCGGCGGATCAAGCAACGGTGTTGAAGGCGAGCGCGCAGTTTGGCCACCGCGCATTCGTGAAGCGCTGCCAGGGCGGGTATGACGGCAGAGGGCAAATCACAGTTACGAATGAAGAGGAAGGGCACGGTGCGTTCTCGTCGCTCGGCAGTGAGCCGTGCATCGTCGAACAGGCGCTGTCGTTGAAAGCGGAGCTCTCCGTCTTGGTCGCGCGGCGGCCTTCGGGAGAGAAGACGGCTTACCCGCCGGCGCTGAATCACCACGAGCAGCGGATCCTCGAGACGTCTCAGCTCCCCGCGCCCCTTCCCGCTCCGTTGCTCACGCGCGCGACTGAGTTGTGTCTGGATTTGGCGGAGAAGCTTCAAGTCGAAGGCGTGCTCGTCGTGGAGTTGTTTCTCCTCGATGATGACCGCTTGGTTGTCAACGAGCTCGCACCGCGACCGCACAACACGTTTCACGCCACGGAGGTCGCGTGCGTCACCAGTCAGTTTGAACAGCTGGTCCGCGCGGTGTGCGATCTCCCGCTGGGCACGTGCGCGCCCATGAAGCCCGCGGCGATCATCAATCTGCTGGGCGATCTTTGGATGGGACGGAAGACGATCCCGTTCGACGCGGCGCTCGCGGTGCCGTGCACGCGGCTTCATCTCTACGGGAAGGACGTGGCCCGGCCCGGGCGAAAGATGGGCCACCTTTCGGCGGTGGGTGAGACGCCGGAAGAAGCGCTTGCGCGCGTCAAGGAAGCAAAGCGCCGACTCAGCCCGTAGATGGGATCGATTCTCAGCGACGTTCTGAGGGCTGGTTGCGACGGGTCTTGAGCACGGAAAGCAGCTTCGCGATCGCTGGGGTCAGGACGGCGGTTGCCCCGATGCGCAACGGAAGGGTGAAGCGATACACCACGTACGCCGCACCGATGGTAGTCGCGGTCTCCGCCGCCTTCGAGGGCTCCCATCCGAAGAATGCGGTGACGCGATCGATGCCCACCGTTGTCACGCCGATCCACGCCGCCGCGAACGCGATCGCGCAGACACCTATGAAGACGATGATCGCCAGCGATCCGTAGAGTTCAAAGAGCCCTTTGATGCGGTCTTTCCAGCGAGTCTTAGGAGCGGGTCGAGGCGGCGTGTCAGACACAGTGAACGCGGCTTACTTGGCTCGCCTCTGGCTGTCCACTTGGGCCCCCTCATTCGTCACGCGGCCCTCGGCGAGCTCGCGTCCAGACGGCGAACCGAAGATCCAGAAGCAGGCTCGTGTTACGACGTTGGTTCTATGGAGCATGTTTATCTAGAGCCTGCGTCTGCTTGGCCTCATTCTTCTTCCACGCCTTCGGGATAGAGCCGCGGGAAGAAGTAGCCCACCGCTTTGACGGGCAGTCCCAGGCGCACAGGGCCCTTCGGGGATTCGGCGAGAAGGAGTCCTTCTTCCAGGAGCTGGCGGACGATCTCGCGCGCGGCGCTGGCGGACATTCCGGTGATGCGACCCGCCTCGCCACGTTCGACTTCGCCGCGGAGGAGCACGTCACGAAGCAGCAGCCCGGCGCCAGGCTTGAGCTGCTTGGTGAGGACCTGCCGTTGGGCATACGCGAGGACGCGCATCTGCAAGTTGTCCAACTCGAGCAGGCTGGCCATGAAGCCGAGCTGATCCAGCGCGGTGTTGAGGAAGAACTCGCAAAAGCTCTGGAGGCCTGGATCCGAGAGATGTGGCTTGCCATCGGGGCTCGCGGCGTCCGCTCCCGCCAACGCGGACAGGTACCCTTCCCTCTGTCGGGCAAATCCACGAGTCACCGCCCATAAGCCCTGCGCGTCGACTTCCGCGCGAATCAAATAGGCGTGGGTGAAGAGTCGAGCAACTCGGCCGTTGCCGTCGAGGAAGGGGTGAATCCACGCGAGGCGGTGATGCGACGCGGCCGCCGCGATGACGCGATTGAGCTTGCCCAGACGTTTGGGCGAGTAGGCCTTGGCGTAGCGATCCATGAACGCGGGCAACGCGTTATGCGGCGGCGGCAAGTGGCGACCCACTTCGACGTCGCGCGAACGGAGCTCGCCACCGTTAACCGGCACTGAACCGGTGGAGTCCTGAACAACGCGGAGCTCTTCGGGGAGCTGCTCGTAGAAGCGCGCGTGGACCCAGGAGAGGAATTGCGCGGAGCAGATGTCGAGGTCGGGCTCCGCGAGGAGGCGCCGTTCGATCTCCTGCTGCACCTGAACGTGGGCGCGGTGTTCGAGTTGGAGCGCTCGCTTCGCGGGGTCCGCGGTGTACTCCGCCTTCAGCGCCTTCTCGATGTCGACGGGGCGCGTGTAGTGCCCTTCGATCAGGTTCGAGTAGTAACTGTTCATCTGCCGCAACAGGCTCGCCACGGCTTTGCGTGTTACCGGGTGCAGCAGGCTTCCCAGCGCAGCGGACTCGCGGATGACCTGAACGGCGAGATCGCTGAGCGCCTCGGCGCCTTCGGTGGAGAGAAAGGGTGCCATCTGCTCCGGCTGGCGGAAGAATTGGCGCTCCGGCTGGCGATCTTCTTGGCGAAGGGCGAGTTCCATAAGTGGCCGGAATGGGAAGCCCGTTGCGCGGTCTCGTCAATTTTTCGGCGCCCGCTTTGGCGATCTTACTGGCGAAGGAACCGACGAGTGGCGACCGACACTTGATGGACTTCCGCTCGAAGGCACGCCTCGGACTGGTTCGGGTCCGCGCGCCTTGCCGCGGGGGAGGGATGGACTGCTCGCCGTGGCAAGGGTGCGGCGAGAGGGTACTGCTGCTGAACGCCATGCGTGCCCCTTGACGACATGCCCGTGTTTCGTCCTGTTCTGACGCTCTGAAGTCGTGAGTTCTGGGCTCCGGATTCGGCTGGATAAATCGCCAAAGTGATCGCCAACCTGGGCGCGAGTCGAATGGGTGACAACGAATGAATTATTCAATATTCCGGCGGCTTGCCGTCTCTCACGTATCGCCAGCGAGATCGCCAAATGGGAGTTTCAATTGGAAGCTTCGCTAACCCAGAAAATTGTCACTTCGGCGGGCTGGCTGGGCGCGGTCGGGGTGATCAACTCTGTCGCGAGGGGAGCTCGCGATGACACCACAGACGGCATTGGGGTTGGCCGGTTTTGCAGGACGACCGCGGCCTCCGTATCGAGGATCACCACCAAGACTTCCAGTCTCCAGCGCATGAACCACCAGACGGTTCTGCGCGGACGTCAGCTCCTGCGTCGGTTCGGCCACGAGATTCCCCCCAAGCCGGGAACCTTGTACACGACCGGCCGCCGCGTAAATCCGGGTGCCCGCAGGGTGTTGCTGCGGCGAACACTCGGGGCGAACACTCGGGAGGCGCCGCTTCAACTCGCGCGGCGGTAACTGCTCTCTCGCGCCATTGCCTGCACGGCGATGACCGTCTTGTACCTCTGCTGCTCGTAGCGCGCCGCGACCTTCCACGCCGCTTCCACGCAGGAGAGGTTTCGCGCCGGACAGGTCCACTCGTTGGAGTTGGGCGCTTGCACATGCACCAAGTACGTCGTTCCCGCTCTGGCGATGGTCATGGGCGCAGACGGTAGAGCCGGGGTCTGACGAATGGGTATGCCAGGGTCGGAGTGGCTCCGACCCGGTTCTTCCAAACGCCCGTTGCGCCTTTTCTTCACTGCATCACGACTGCCTTCCGCCCGGGTGCGTCAGCCGGCGGACTGCAGGTCCTCGTTGGGGCTGAGGCCCAGCGCGGTGCGGGCGCGTTCCAGCTCCAGTCTCGTGCGGCTGAGCAGCGCGGAGACCTGCGTCGACAGCATGGGCTCACCGGCCCCCATCAGGAGATTTTTCGCGGCCTCCAATTTCATCTCCGCGCTCTCCAAGCGGGCCACTTGGGCGAAGTCTTTGACGCGGCGATTCATGGGCAGCTCCTTCGTCGAGAACCGACATGAGAGCATCAGGTGCGCCAACGCGGGGAGCCGTGGCCTCTTGAGCGTTTAGCCTTAGGCAAACGCCTGAGAAGTGGCACACGGCTGCACCATTCGGCACATGGACGCGCTTCACGTTGACGTACTCAGCGCTCGCTCGCAGCTTGGGGTCTTCGAGCTCCGGGGCTTCGCGGCCGGTCGTGGGGCCCGCGCCCGAACGAGGTCCAATGGGCATAAGGTCGCTCCTGGTCGTCGAGGTGTTCGGGTTATCGGGGGTCCCCCTTTGGAGTTGGGTCAAATCGCCGTTGCCCAGCCGGTGTGTCACCCGTGAGATTCCCCTTTTACGCCCTGCGACTTTTGCTCCTCCTGCTGGTGCTCGCGGGAAGCGCACTCTGGGGACTCAAGATCTGGCGCGGACGGTCGGCTCGGACCGACTGGACGCGAACACTGCAAGTGGGCGTGACCTTGGTGAGTGAGCGCCCGATCTCGCCTGCGACGGAGCAGGCGTGGCGCGCGGGGCTGGAAGAGCTGGGGCGCTGGATGGAGGGCGAGGCGAAGCGCTACGGACAATCTGAGCGGTCGCCCGTGACGTTTCATCTGGAAGGGCCGCACGTGCAGTCGCAACTGCCTTCACTGGAGCTGCCGGAGGATCGCATTCAGCACCTGCTGGAGGCGTGGAGGCTCAGTCGCGAGCTGAACCAAATTGAGAAGGGTGTTCCCAACCGCTACGCGTGGGCGGACGCGCGGATCTTCGTGACGCTGGAGAACACCAGCGCGGATCAATTGAGCGTGGAGGGGCTGGGCGCGGAGGGCGGGAGTATCGGCCTGGTGCGAGCGAGCTTGGCGGATGAGGACCTCACGCTCTCGCTCACCGCGGTCGCGCACGAGCTGCTGCACTGTCTGGGCGCGAGTGACAAATATGACGAAGCGGGCCACGCGCAGCTTCCGCACGGACTGGTCGCGCCAGCTCAGAATCCGCTCTTCCCGCAGCCCGCCGCGGAAGTGATGGTGGGCGAGGTCTCTTTGCAGCCGAACACCGGTCGACTTCCTCAGTCGCTGAGCGAAGTGAAGATAGGTCCGACAACGGCCAGGGAGATTCACTGGGTTCAGTGACGACGGTCGTGTCGCCGTCCAGAACCAGTGAACCTATCTGCTCCGGAGAGCAGCCCTCAATCCTGCTCCATTTGAAGCACTGGGTGGGGAGCACCACGGCATGCACCCCGACTGGCTTCGACCGTCCCGCTTCTCAACCTCACCTCGCCGTCACTCCTGACGGTCGCGGCGACCCATTCGCTGCAGACCGAGCAGACCCAAGCTGGCCCAGAGCAGCAGGGCGTACGCGGACGCGCTCCCACCTTGCGTGCTGCAAGCACATCCCACGACATATTCGGCGGGGCCCAGGCGGGTGGGCAGCTTTCCATTGCTATCGGCGATCCACGCTTCAGCGCTTGCCTCACAGGTCATCCCAGCTTCGTCTTCCGCTCTCAACACGCCTCGGTAGAACCCCGCGGTGTCGACCTGAACACGGCGATCAGTTCCGCTCGTCTCGCTGCCATCCCAGAGAGACCAAGACACAGACCGCAGGTTCCCATTCTCCGAACCCACGCTCGACGAGAAGAGAAGCTCGGCCGGCGCGGTGGCCAAGCCCGGAAACACCCACGCCTGACAGCGCGGCGGCACGAGTCCCCCTGAGGTCACCACCACCTCGACAGAATCCGTGGCGAACATTCCGTTGACGTCGGTCACCGTGAGCGAGACACGGTAACGCCCTGGGCCGAAGTCGCGGGACACACTCTCGCCCTCACCCTCGCCACCTCCAAAGTGCCATGCGTACGTGTCCAGCGGCGCGTCACCCGCTTGGCAAGCACACCCGAAGTCCACGCGCAGATTTTCGTCGCCGGAAAGCGCCGATGCACGAATGCGCACGGAGGGAGGACGTCCCCCCTGTTCGTCGAGCACTCTCACCGGCAGAGCAGTGGAGTCCTGACGTCCGAAGGTGTCCGTAACAGTCAGCACCGGCCAATACGTCGAGGGCACCTCGTACACGTTCTGCACAGTGACACCCGCCAGGGGCGGCATCCCGGGGAAGAGCTCCCAGCCATACTGCACCACCGTCGTCACCCCGGACGAGCCACTGCCGTCGAACGAAACCTTGAGCGGCATCCGTCCCTCATCCGGGGTGGCCACGTAGCGCGCGACTGGACCCGCACCTGTCGGCTGTCCCACTTGAACGGTGAAGCTGTAGCTGTCCGCGCCGAACGCGTTCTCCGCCCTCACACAGATTGGCACCGACCCTTCAGCGGCGGGTGTCCAGATGATCGCGCCCGACATCGGATCCAAGCGCAGCTCAGGCGGGCCCGCGCACGACGAGAAGGTCATCGGACGATCGCCCGCGACGCGCACCGCATTCATCACGTTGTAGATGTAACGCTGTCCCAGACCCGCGGTGAGATTCGCGTCTTGAGTGATGACCGGCGGGCTGTTCGGCACGCGTTCACAGCGCTGCGCCGACTCCTGACACGCCAGCACGTCGTGACCAAACGGATCCACGCATGCGACGGGAGCACTCGGCTGACAGCTGCCCGCCAGACAGGTCTCCTGACCGTCGCAGTACACGCCGTTAGGACAGACCGTACCGTTCGAAACCGGCGCGCAGGTTCCCACGCTGCCGGCGACGTTGCAGGCCATGCATGCGCCGTTGCACGCCGTCTGACAGCACACGCCGCTCGCGCAGACCGACGACGCGCATTCGGTCGCCGCGCCACACGTCCCGCCCAGTACCTGCGGCTGCACAGTCTGCTGTTGCTGCGCCGACGTGAGCCCCGCGCTGCTCGCGGTGAGTATCCGAGTCCCAGAGGCGGATTCGCGGAAGTGGAACGAGAGCGTGCTCGAGCCCACCGACAAGACTGCGCTGGTGATGGGCGTGGTGCAGGTGGAGTCCGAGAAGAAGATCAAGCTGCCACTGTTCGCGCTGAGGCTCACTGTTCGAGGTGAAGGCGCGGCCACCGCATTGCCCAAGCTGTCCTGCGCCTCCACCACCGCGGCCAAAGGACTGCACTGCGTGGGCGCGACCGTCTGCGGCGCGCTGGTGAACGCCAAGACAGAAGCAGGCAACGCCATCACCGTGTGCGATTGCGCGGAGGGATTGATCAACCCCGAGCCGTTCGTCACCGACACCTGCACGCTGCCGGGCTGACTGTCGCGGTAGTAGAGACTGACCGAGTTGGCGCCGCTGGGAACCGTGAAGATGCCGCCGGCGGCCGCGGCGGTGCAGGTCGCGTTCGTAAACCACCCCACCGTGCCCGAAGACGTCGACGACACGCTGAACGCTTGGCCCGCCGCGCCTGCGTTGACCGGAGCGCTCGCGTTGTCCTGCAGCTGAACCGTGATGACGTTGCCAGCGCCGCCACAAGTCCCCGCGGTGAACGAGCGCGACGGCGTGGTGAACGCGAGCCGCGATCCCACGACTGCGGCGATGGTCGCCGTCTGAAAACCCGAGTGGTAGCCCACGGCGCTGGCGCGAATGGTCGTCGTTCCCGCGGTCGTGTCTCGGAAGGAGAACGTCGCCGTTGAGATACCCGCCGCGACGTTCACGCTGGTGACCGCACCACCCGCGCAGCCGGCGCCCGCGTAGAACGTCATCTGTCCATCGCTGCTCGAGAGGCCGAGGGTGGCAGGACCGTTGACCGGGTTGTTCGCCTCGTCCTGCAGCTGCAACGTCACTGTGCCCGAGCACGCGTTGGGCGCGGCGCTGGGAGGCGCACCGGTGAAGACAATGCGGTTCGCCGTTCCCCCCGTCGTGCCGCGCAGCTCCATCGACCGGTACATCCACTGAGTCGAAGGACCGACCCACGAGATGTTGTTCGCGCCCGCGGTGGGAGCGCTCTTGCGGCTCACGTAGTGCGTGGTGCCCGCGAGCACGCGCGTGTCGATGACCGTCTGGTTGGCGCCTGGGGTGAAGCCGGTGTCGCGCGTGGGGAAATCGTCGATGAGGACGCTGCCCGTGCCAGTGGTCGTGTAGCTGATGTTCGGCGTCGTGGAGAGGCCGAAGTTGGAAGACGTCGTGCCCAGGCCCGCGACGCCCGTCCAGGACACCGCTGTGGCCAGCATGGAGCTCACGCCCGCGCTGGGGTTGCTGATGTTGATCGTGTTCGCGCCCGGGCGGATGATCGTCCCCGTGTTGTCCATGAGGGAGAGGATGTTCGACTCCAACCCCATGGAGCTGAAGTTGCTCTGCGCGGGGAAGGCCGTGCCGTTGATCGTCGCGGTGCTCGCGGCGCAGCTGCCGCCGCAGCTGCCGAAGATGATCACGTGGACGGTGACCGCGTTGTTGACGGAGCCCGCGCTCACGTTGAGCGTCATGGAGAGGGAGGATGCCGCGACGCTGGCGCTCACGAAGTTGTCCTGCGCCACCGCCGCCTGCGCGGAAGGAGCGAGGACGAACGCAGCCCAAATTGTCATCGCTCGAAGAAGCCGCGCCGCGAACTGACCCCTGCGTTGCGCTTGTTGACTCACGCTCGCCGCGACGTCCGCTTCAACGCCCGCTCCCGCATCCGAGTGCGCCGCGACGTCCGCTTCAACGCGCGCGGGCGAAGCGCCGTTCACCACGACGAGAGAGCTCATCGCGGACCGACCGACACAGGCTGTCGAGCTTCCCGGATGTGACTCAGTGAACGGCTCTCTCGCGTAGGTGTTGAGAGCCATTATTTCCGTTTAGAGGGCGGAAGACGATCGACGCCCTTGAGTACACGCCGTGCATCCAGCGCTCTTGCTGCAGCGCGTTCCTCTCTCGATCTCGTGTCACTGGATCCGCGTCATCCCGGGAGGATGGCGGACACCGACTCCGTGCGAAGTCGGCGCACCTCACCTCACTCGTCAAACAGTCCGAGCTGCACCGATTCGCCGCTCGTTGCAGGGCTTAGCTGTTCACGCACTGCTGCGGGCGCGATCGCCTGGACCGGCGCGACCTCGGCGAGATCCGTGACCACAGGTAGAGTGATGTCGAACGTCGCAGTGACCGGCGCGTGATCACTCGTTCCGAACTCTCTGTTCGCGCGGCAAGAGGTCGCCGCCTTCGCGATGACGGGACTGGGCAGGATGTAGTCCAAGCGCCAGCCCACGTTCTTCTGCCTTAGGTTCCGCCACGGCGCCCACCACGTGTAGAGCTCGTTGTTGTCTGGCTCGAAGACGCGGTGCAGGTCCGTAAGCTCGCGCGCGATGATGTTGCTCAAGAGGCCCCGTTCGGGTGGCGTCTGACCAATCTGCTCGGCTTTACGCAGCGACGGGTGCACGTCACGCTCTTCCTTGGCCACGTTCAAGTCACCGCAGAGCACCAGCTGATTGCCCTTCTTGTGCTCAGCGACGACGAGCTCTTCCATCTGCTGCAGAAAGTTGATCTTCGCCGGGAAGTCTTTTCCACCGTTGGGCACGTAGATGGACGCGAACACCCAGTGCGCGACTCGAGCGATGACGATGCGTGTCTCGTGGTCAAAGTGCGGGTGCTCGAAGATTGGCGCGACAGGAAACACCGCCTTTCGCAGATGGAGACTGACCCCGGAGTAACCTTTGTGCCCGTGCCAGAAGGACCAGTAGCCATCTAAGCCCGACAGCGAGAGCGGGATATTCTCAGGCGAGGCCTTGATCTCTTGAAGACAGAGCACGTCCGGAAGCTCGCGCTCTATCCAGGCGAGCACGTCGCCTTCGCGGGCTCGAATGCCGTTCACGTTCCACGTCGACACCTTCATGGCCGGGGGGATCTAACCCAACTCAAGTCGTTTCGCCGCCGTCGCGAGACCAGAAAAACGGCGAACCCAACCACCACTTCACGCTCTGGACGCCCGCGCGGGGCCCCGGAGCCGTGGTTGGTGGGGGAGTAGATCCAGCGCTCTCCTCCACGCGGCGGCGGGTATCTGCCCCTTCCTCACTTCGACTTTGACTTTGATTCTCAGAATCACGTACACACTCGCACCCTGCTTTTAGGAGCTGTCACTCGTGCGCCTTCTCCCCATTTCGCTGCTGGCTGTGCCTCTCCTGTGGATGGCTTGTGGAGCCCCTGCGGAGCCGTTGGAAGTCGTGACGGACAAGGCGCTCGACGCGCCACTCAGAGGGGCAAACACAGAGGAGCACGATCTTTTCAAGCGCGGCGATGCCCTGTTCGACCTGGTCTACACGGACGCGGACGGGCTGGGGCCGCTCTACATCCGGTCGTCGTGTGCGGCGTGTCATCAGAGTGCTCTCAACGGTCCGGCCGGGGTGAACAAACTGGTCTTGGTGGACAGCGCCGGCCACCCGCTGGCGGATCAATCCGCGCTCCCTCACGGCCACACGGTTCGACCCTTCGTGGGTGGCGGTGCGACCAGGCCCATTTCCGTTCCGGTGAACGACCCCTTTATCAAGGTCAGCCTCCGTCTGGGGCCGGTGGTTCTGGGGCGCGGCTATATGGAGGCAGTGGCGGACAGCGAGATCGAGCGGGTCGCCGCGGAGCAAGCGCGGCGCGGTGAAGTCTCCGGCCGCGTGCACCGCGTGACGTTCACCTCCGAAGCGAATCCGGATCAAACCTTCCACCGTCACGTTCTGGGCGAGCCGAACCTGATTGGCCGCTTCGGCTACAAGGCGCGCATCGCCACGCTGGATGATTTCTCCGCGGACGCGCTGCAAGGCGACATGGGAATGACCTCGCCCATGCGGCCGTCTGAGCTGTCCAACCCGGACGCCCTCACGGACGATTACCACGCCGGCGCGGACGTGGACGTCGATACCGTGAACGAGCTCGCCGGCTACCTCCGGTTGCTTGAAATTCCCAAGCGCGCGGGGGCAGCCACCGAAGGCGAGGCGCTCTTCGCACAAGTCGGCTGCGGCCAGTGTCACGTCGCCACGCTGCACACGCGAGCGGACTACCCCATCGCGGCTCTCGCGAACATTGATGCGCCCATCTACACGGACCTGCTGCTGCACGACATGGGCGACGGGTTGGCGGATGGCCTCGTCGATGGCGACGCCGGTCCTCGCGAATGGCGCACGCCGCCGCTGATTGGTCTCTCGCTGTTGCGCATGTACCTACACGACGGGCGCGCCAAGACCTTGGACGCGGCGATCAAGGGGCACCAAAGCACCGGCTCGGAGGCGAACGTCGTGGTGGATCGCTTCTTGGCTCTCACAGAGGCGGAACGCAGCTCACTTCTCGCGTTCGTTCGTCAGTTGTAGTTCTTCCTCAACCACGCACTGGAGTCTTCACCGATGAAGTCCCGTCTCCTTTCAGTCGCCGTTGCCTTGTCGCTGGTCGCATGCGGCAGAGATCCGCAGAGGGCCGCTCTCGAAGACACGAAGAAGTACATCACCACCAACCTCAACGATCTCCGCAGCGCCTCGCAGGCGCTGTGCGACGCGGCGCCCCCCGCCGACGCGGACGGTTGGAGCAGGGCGACCGACAAGGCCGCGGTCGACAAGATGAAGGCGGAGTGGAAGAAGGCGCGCAAGGCGTACGAGCGCGTGGAAGGCGCGATCGCGGTCCTCTTCGGCGAGCTCGACGCGGCCACCGACGAGCGCTACGACGGCTTCGTCACCACTGAAGCCGATGCGAACCTCTTCGACGGCGAGGGCGTCACCGGCGTCCACGCGATTGAGCGCATCCTCTGGGCCGGCGAGGCTCCCGCGCGCGTCACCGCGTTCGAGGCCGAGGTTCCGAACAACACCCCGCCCGCGCAGCCCGCGAACCTGGAGCAGGCCACCCAGTTCAAGACCGGCCTGTGCGCGCGCCTGGTCAATGACGTCGACTCCATGCTGACCCAGTTCGCGGGTCAGACGCTGGACACGCCCGCGGCGTTCCGCGGCGTGATCGGCTCCATCGCCGAGCAGAAGGAGAAGGCTCAGCTCGCAGCGCCGGGCGGAGACAGTCAGGAAGAGTCCCGTTACGCCCAGTACACGCTGGCGGACATGCGCGCCAACGTCGAGGGTGGCGTCGCGACGTACGAGGCGTTTAAGCCTTGGTTGGAGCAGGTGGGCGCGAAGGACGACTCGGACGCGATCGCCGCCGGCCTCAAACGCCTGAGCGACGAGTACGCGAAAGTGGAAGGGGACGCGTTGCCGGCGCCGCCGGCCTCGTGGAGCAACGCGAACCCGACCGCCGCCGATCTGGACACGCCGTTCGGCAAGATCTACGCGCGCGTGGCGTTCGAAGCGAACGAGGAAGAGCCCACCTCCGCCGTGTCGGCGATGAACCGCGCCGCGGCGAAGCTGAAGATCGCCGAGCTTCCTGCTGAATAAGCGTCATGAACCGCGCCCTCCTGCTCACAGCGCTGATCATGCTCACCGCCTGCGGGAGGGGTACGGAGTCAACGGAGGATCCCACGACGTTCATCGCCTTCGCTCGAGACTTTCAAGGCTTCGAAGCGTGGGAAGCGTTCAACCCTCCGCCGGGCGCCGGCGGCGAGACGCACGTCGTGGGGCCGTTCACGCTGTATCTCAACAAGCGGCCTGAGACAGGCAGCACTGAGTTCCCTCTTGGCTCCGTCATCGTGAAAGTCGCCAACCCCGGCACGCCCGCGACGCAGACGTTCGCCATGGCCAAGCGCGGCAGCAACTTCAACGCGAAGGGCGCCAAGAATTGGGAGTGGTTCGAGCTCGCGAAGTCACAGACGGGCGAGACGGTCATCACCTGGCGCGGACTGGGCGCGCCGGAGGGCGAGGCGTACCACGCCGTTGACGCCACCTGTAACGACTGCCACGCGGTGGCCGCGTCGAACGACTACGTGCACGCGTTGCTGCTCACTCAGTTCTGAGTCACTCGGCAGGTGAAGCGTTGCCGAGTCGCACAACGACTCCATCTTCGGGTGCTCACGTTGTTCGTCGTGCTCCCCTCGTTCGCGGCGGCGGCAGCCTGGGTCTACGGCTTCACCGGCCAGCCTTCCACCGAGTGAGGAAATGTTCCCAAAGCTGAACCCACGGCTCCCAATCGTGGCCACCTTGCACCGTCAGCACGTGATCCGGCGGAAGCACCGCGGCGAGTAATCCGTGACCGCGCACCAGACGATCATGCTTTCCATACGCGAGATAGATCTCCGGACCTTTCCCGGGCGTTGACGTGAGCGTCTGCAAGTACCGCCAGAGCTCGCGCTGATAATCCGCGGGCTGATCGGGCGGCTTCCACTTCGCCAACCCGCCCGCCTTCTCAATCTCTTCAATCACCGGCTCGTCGCCCAAGTAGGGCGCGATGAGGAGAATCCCCTCGAAGGATGGATCGTCCTTGTGCACGAGCAGCGCTCCCATACCGCCCATGGAGATCCCGCCGATCCAACGGTGCGAGTAGCTCTGGACCGTGGGCAGCACGTCTTCGCGCACGCGCTGGTGCAGTGTCTCGTGCACGTAGTAGCCGAGCGTCGCGTTCACGGCGATGAAGTCGACACCCTCGTCCTTCGCGAAAAACCCGTGCTCCGCAAAAGCCTCCGCGTCGTCACCTCGTCCCGGAAGGAACAAAAAGACCGTGGGCGCTTGCGCTCCAGGTGCGGCCGGATAGGACAGCGCGCGCAGCGGGGTAGGCGCGGAGAGGAGCAGCTTGCAGCCCGTGAGCAGGAGCAGACCCAAGCTCCACATTTTTCCAGGCCGACACACCTTGTCATTCATTGTCGCGGCGCCTCCCAAAAGCCAGGGTGATATGACAGATGCCTACTTCGGGAAGGACCGTTCTGGACACGAATCGCCGCTCTGAAGTCCGCCTGCGGACGCCGCGAATCCCTGTACGCGTCGCAAGCCACGAGAGCTTCGTGGAGCAGTACGTCCACGACCTGTCGCGCGGAGGGATGTTTCTCGTCACCGATCAGCTGATGGAGGTCGGCAGCGAGATCGAAGTGGATCTCTATCCTCCCGCGTGGGCCGAACCGCTGGAGCTGCGCGGCGTCGTGGTCCGCGTGGAGAACGACGAAGCGGCGCAGGCGCTGGGCCGAGTGGGAATGGGCATTCGGCTGGAAGGTATCCCCGAATGGACCAAGAGCCGACTGGACGCGCTGCTCGCGCAGATCAAGTCGCAGGGCCTGTCCAAGGCGCCGTTCGATGCGGGGGCGGCTCGCCCGAAACCTCCGTCAACCTCGGTGCCCGAGCCAGTGCCCGCGTCCGCTGTGCTCACCGCGGATGAGCTCGCTGAGGGAAGAATCGCGGAGCTGGAGAGCGAGCTGGTGCTGGCGCGCGATCGCATCGACGCCAACGTCAACACCATCACGCGGCTGGAAAAAGAGGTCCTCGACGCGCGCGAGACGACGGAGAGCCTGCAACGGCAGAAGGACGCGCTGGAGCTGGAGCTGCGGCACGAGACAGAACGGCTCAACGGGGAGATTGAAAAGCTGAGCAACAAGCGGGGCGGCGGGAAGATGCTCTTCCTCGCGGTGCTGGTCGTCCCCTTGAGCTCCGCGGCCGCGTACATCGCCTTCTCCGGTTCTGATCTGGCGGTGCGAACACGCTCGAAAATTCAGAACGCCACGCGATCGGTCACGTTGCCTGGCATGGGTCAGAGCGCGGACGGTGGAACCGCGCTGCCCACGGTCGTGAGGCCCGCTCCAACCGGACTGACGGACGCAGGCAGCGGAGAAGAAGCCGCGCCGACGCCGATGAGCGACGGCGGCACGGGCGGCGAATCTCTGGTCTCCATTCACATTGAGAAGGGGACCGTCATCTTTATCGACGGCAAGCGCATGGGGCGCGCTCCGGTAAAACCGCAGCCGCTGAGCGCCGGCATGCACCGCGTGCGCTTCACCTGCGTGATGGAGGGAAAGCCGATCATGACTCGGCCTCGCTACATCCGAGTGCCGGAGGGTGAAGAGCTCACCGTCGAGTACTTCTGCGAAGACCTGGTCACCAAGGGTGATGAGTAGAGGGAGCTGCAGCTTCAAGCGGCCAGCACGGAGGCCTGCTCACCTGGTCAGCGCCTGGGTGCGGCTCGAAGGGGCTCCAGCGATTAACGAGCTGCGCGCCGCCCACCGGCCACACCGCGGGTGGGTGCGCTGCGCGAGAAGAATCTCCGCGCCAGGCTACGGCCGCCCCGCAACCGCTCTCAGTTGTCGAAACACAGGCGGAGCACCCGCGGCTGTCGCGGCCAGTAAAAGCGCAGAAGTCTTAAGATAGACGTCTGATTTGCCGGGTGCCTACTCCAGGCAGCAATTCGTTGGAGCAGAGGAATTCTGTGGCCAGTGAGTACGCCCTAAAGGGGCCATGTGTTCGCGGGTTTTACATGCGGCACAGTCGTTGCTCATCGCTTCGTCGGCGCATTTCAACCCGCCCGAATTCCGAAGGATGGTCTGCCGTGACTCTCGCCCGCACTCTCTTTTTCTCGTTGGTCACCCTTTCAGTTGCTTCCCGCGCGGAGACACCCGTAACCAATCCTCCAGCGGAGCTGACGGCTGTCGTCGCGCCGGCCTCTACCGAAGCCGCGCCGGTTCCAGCTCCGGTCATGGAGGCCCCGGCTCCCGCGCCCGTGGGCGAAAGGGTCAACGTAACCGCGGGCCTGGTCCGCTTCACCGCGACGTCGAACGTGAAGGCGCTGTCGATCCACGGAGAATCCACCACGGTTGTCGGCGGCGTCGAGCTGGCGCAAGTGCCCGGCGCGATTGTCCTCAAGCAGCTGCGCGCGAGTGTCGCGGTGGAGTCACTGGTAACTGGGATGGCGGTGCGTGATCGCCACATGCAAGAGCGCGTGTTCAAGACGGCGCAGGGACAGCTCCCCAGCATCACCTTCGAGAGCGACGGCGCGCAGTGCCCTGTCAGCGGCAATAGGGCGATCTGCTCTCTCAACGGCAAGATGTCGATCCGCGGCGCGGTCCGGCCCGTGTCGATGAAGCTGAACGTGTTCCTCGACGAGGACGGCAAGGCCCGGGCTCAAGTCGACGCGTCCGTGAAGCTCAGTGATTTCGGCATCGAAGCGCCCGCCCAGTTCGGCGTGAAGGTGAACGATGCGGTGGATCTCCATGTGGAGCTCTCGGGCAAAGCCAACCGCGCGCTGACCCAACGCTAAAGAAACAGCGCTTCACTCGAGCTCCCTCTCAGAGGTTCCCGCCATGTCCGCTCGTCTCTCTCTCGCGGCGCTCGTCGCCGCGGTGGCCACCGCTTTGCCCGCGCGCGCTTTGCCCACGATGATCCGCTTGTCGTATTCGGATTGCTCTACCTGCCACTACACCCCGCAAGGCGCGGGCTTGCTGACCGAGTACGGCAAGAGCGTGGATGAAGCGCAGAGCGCGCGCGCAGGGGAGTACGCGGGTCCTTCGGAGACCACGCTCGCCAAAGTGCTCACGGTGAATCACCGCGTGGAGCATGACGTGCGCGTGCAGTTCCAAGAGAAGGCGGACATGGCCAACGGAAATCCGGCCTTCGGTCACTTGCTGCGCGCCACCTACCGCAACGTGACGCCGGTGGGAGAGCGCAGCCGCTTCGAGCTCACCGCAGGCGCGGAGCTTCCCGCGGCCAGCCCGATCCCCAACAACGGTTACCTGCCGAAGGTGGCGACGAATCACCCCTTCTTCCTGGGCCGCGCGCTCTGGAGCTTCCGACCCTCGGACGGGATGGAGCTCACCGTAGGCCGTGACTATCTGCCGGTCGGCGTGAATGGATCCGACCCCACGCTCTTCGTTCGCGTTCGCAACCGAAACAGCCTCTATGACCTGCCGGTGCAGGTGAAAGGCTTCTGGTGGAGCGACAAGTTCATGTTCAACCCGTACCTCTTCGGACCGACCTTCCAAGAGACCGCGGCGACGGATCGCGAATACGGCGCGGGCGTTCTCGGTGAGCGCGTGATTGGAAACGGCGCGTTCGTGCTCGGCCTGAACATGCTCGCCGCGAAGAGCCAAGCGGTGGCGCGTCAGGAGATTTCCGCTCACGCACGGCTCGGCTTCGGACGCTGGGGCATTCTCAGTGAGTACGCGTACACCTATCGCAAGGCGGACACGTTCGACCTTCACCAGCACGCCAGCTTCGTGCAGCTCTTCCTCGCCGCGCAGGAGTGGGCGGTGATCTCTCTGACCGGTCAGCACCTCTTGGTCAGCCGACCGTTCGCGGAGCAGCAAGTCCGCTTGCGCCCTGAGATCACGCTGCGCATTACGCCGAACATCACAGCCGGCCTCAATGTCACCGAGTCGTATGACTTGGCGAAGCGGACGCTCGGCACCGCGGTGGGACTTACCATCAACCTCAAGACGGTGAACTAAGGGTTGTGCGTCTCGCCGGCTCGGCAGATTGAGCTCGCGCCGCGATCGTTGCAGACGACGCGCAATATGGGTCTAGGCTCGTTGACGTGT
>JBQTKE010000400.1:0-4107 GCA_052386435.1 Myxococcaceae bacterium | reverse complement strand
GCACGGTGTCGTAGACGTAGAGCCCGTCCTGCGCGCGTGTGGTGCTCTTCACGTGCCAGGTCAACAGCTCCAGCCCCAACGCCTTCGCCACCGCTTCGGCGAGCAGCGTCTTTCCCGTCCCGGGCTCACCCTTCACCAGCAGCGGCCGCTCCAGCGCGAGCGCACAGTTCACCGCCGACCTCAGGCCCTCGCTGGTGAGATAGCTCTCGGTCCCTTTGAAGCGGGTGAACGCGTCCATCACGGCTCCTGCGCGGCGAGGGCGCGCAGCGCGTCGATGATCTCTGGGAGCTGCGGCACGGACGCCATCTCCAGCGCGTCGGCGAGTCCAATGCCAGGGAGGAACTTTCCGGCGAGCAGCTTCGGAGGCGCGAGCAGCTTGTAGAAGAGCTCGTCGATCGTCCGGCGAATCAGGTGCTCGCCGAAGTTGGTGACCTCCGTGTCCTCGTTCACGAAGAGCACGCGGCCGGTCTTCTCCACCGACGAACGAATCGCGTCCCAGTCGTACGGGTAGAGCGTGCGCAGGTCGATCACTTCCGCGTCGACGCCTTCGCTCGCCAGCGCGTTCGCAGCCTTCACGCACAAGGGCAGGGTGCGGCCGTAGCTCACCACCGTGAGCTGCGAGCCGTCGCGCACGATCTTCGCCTTACCAATCGGCACCGCGTAGCCGGTGAGCTCCGGCCATTGTGGCTTCCACGCGGAGCGATCGCCGAGCGGCGCGTCGATCATCTTCGAGAGCGCCCTATCGTCCGAGGGCTCGCCGGGGATGAGCTCTTCGCCCTTGATGCGCAGGAGCGCCTTCGGCTCCAGGTACATCACCGGGTTCTCTTCCTGGCAGGCCGAAATCATCAAGCCGTAGGCGTCTAGCGGATTGGACGGGATCACGATCTTCCAGCCGGGGATGTGGGTCGCAGTCGCGTCGAAGGAGTGCGAGTGATAGATCGACCCGCGAATGCCGGAGCCCACGCACGTCTTCACGACCATGGGCAGATTCCAGTCACCGTTCGACGACCAGCAGGTGTTTCCCGCCAATTTCAATAAATCGATCGTGTTGAAGATGTAGTCGCCGAATTGGATCTCCGCGACGGGACGTTGACCGGCCATCGCCAGCCCCATCGCCATGCCGATGATCCCGCGCTCGTCGAGCGGGGTGTTCCACGCGTTCTTCAGTCCCTGCGTCGCGGTGAACACACCACCCAGCGGCGCGCCCACGTCCTCGCCGAAGATGTCCTTCACGCCCAGGTTCTCTTCCGCATAGTGCAACGCCATTCGCACGGCCTGCGCCATATTGGCCATGGCTACACTTTCTCCTTGAAGACGTGGTTCCAGATGGATTGAGGCTCCGGCTGCGGTTCGTCGCGAACCTGTCGCGCCGCGTCCGCGAGCTCTTTGGTCCAACGCTCCCGCACCGCATCCATGTCCGCGCGCGAGAGCACGCCGCGCTCTTCCAGCCACTGCTCGTAAGTCACCAGGCAATCCGCCTCAGCCGTCACAAAGTTTGCGCCTGAAGCTGACGAGTGGCCGTACAGGCGCGACACGCGCGCCTCGAGCAGGAAGGGTTTGCGCTCCTTGCGCACGTACTTCATCGCGTCAGCGATCTCTGTGTACGCGACGATCGGATCATTGCCGTCGATCGTCTTCGTCTTCATGCCGAATGCCTTGCCGCGATCCGCGATGTCCTTGCAGCCTTGTTGAGTGGACGCCGCGGTGGAGATGCCCCATTGGTTGTTGGTGACGATGATCAAGAGAGGCAGCTCGTTGCCGGGGCGCGTGCTCCAGACCAGACAGGTGGCGAAGTCACCTTCCGCGGTGCCCGCGTCGCCGCCGGTGACGATGGTGATGCCGTCGCCGCCATGACGTTTCTGCGCCATCGCCGTACCGGGCGCGACTGAGTACTGCACTTCAATTGGCGAGCTCACGGGCGCGATGTTCCATTCGCGCCTGGAGAAGTGGCCCGCGAAGTTTCGCCCGCCGCTGTACGGATCCGTCGCGGTGTTCTTCATCTGCCGGAGCGCACCAATCGGCTCTTCGCCCATCGCCATCAGCGTGCCGGATTGACGGTAGTGCGCGTGCAGGTAGTCGTAGTCCGGCCCCTGGCCCTTCTTCATGAGCAGACCCAGTGGGACGTTGAACGCCTCCTCGCCGGGACCTCCGATCCAGAAGTAGCCGTGACCCTGCTTGTACATTTGGATGAGCCGCTCCTCGAGCGCCCGCGTCTTCACCATCAGATCGTGAATGCGGACCAAGAGCTCCGCCCGCAGAGGCAGGGTCGACTCTTCGCGTTTCAGAAGCTTGGGACGTGACACGTGTCTCTTCCTGAGTGGGCTTTGAACTCTGCAGTGCTCTTAAGGTTGCTCTAGCGCGTTCGAAACGAGCGCGCCAAATCGATCCAGCGCCGCGCCGGAGAGGGTGTGACCGCCGGAGAACGGAATGAACTCCACACAGAGGCCTGCCTCGGTCAGCAGGTCACGGAGTCCTTCGGCGGCGAAGTAGGGAAGGATGGGATCTTCTCGGCCGTGCGATTGGAGCACGCGCAGACCTCTGCGGACCGGGGCGCGCTTTTTCCATTCGGCGACATTGACGGTGGTGCCTGAGAAGAGGGCCAATGCAGCCGGTGCTTCTTCCAAACGCAGCGCAACGTCGGTGGTGAGCATGGCGCCTTGCGAGAACCCGCCGAGCACGGTCTTCGACAGGGGGACGCGCGTTGCCTCGAGCAGTCCCATCAGCGCGCGTCGAGCCTGAGGCAGCCCGTCTGGGCATTCTTCACGGAGCTTCATCGCGGTGGCCATGTCGCCTTGCTGGATCCGCATCAGAATCTCGAAGTCGATCCGCCACCAGGCGCGCGCGCCGGGCGAGCCCAGCTCCGGCAGCTCCAAAGGCGCCGCGGGAAAGATGAAGCGCAGCGGGTCCGGCCACTGCGGATTGCGCTCGAACATCTCGTGCGCGACAGGGACGAGGTCTGTACCAGGTGCGCCGAATCCATGGCAGAGCACGACGGCATGGGTGGGCGAGGTCTCGGCCCGCTGAACGATCTGGCAGGCGAGCGGTCCCAGGGTGGTCGAGCGATGCAGCATGGCGGCAAGGTGCCCAAACCTTGGGCAACACACAAGACACAATGAGAGAGCGTGGAGCCTGACCGGTTTCACCTCGACGAGCCGCTGCTTAGCTTCCCCTGCAGGAGGGAGCTCATGGGCAAGGAATGCACCGCGGTGGAGGAGCTTCGCAAGCAATTGAAGGGCATCAGGTTCACCATGCTGACCACGGAAGACAGCGAGGGGTATCTGCGCAGTCGGCCGATGGCGGCGCAGGACCTGGATGACGAGGGGAACCTCTGGTTCTTCACGGGGAAGAGCGCGCCCAAGGTTGGCGAGATCGCGCGTCATCAACAGGTGAACCTCAGCTACGTGAACGACAGCGACAACCGCTTCGTGTCAGTGAGCGGAAGCGCCGAGGTCGTGGATGACCGCCCCAAGGCGAAAGAGTTGTGGAGCCCGATCCTGAAGGCGTGGTTCCCGGACGGCCTGGACGATCCGAACCTCACCTTGCTGCGAGTGAAGGTGGAACAGGCGGAGTACTGGGACGTCGTGTCCAGCAAGCTCGTGCAGATCGCGGGGTTCTTGAAAGCGATCGTCACCGGCCAACAGGCCAACGGCGGACGCCACGGACATCTGGAGATGGGCGGCGCGTCTTATTAAAGGCGTTGTACAAAGCGTTGGGGTCAGCACCCTCTCAGCACCCTCGCTCTGTGACATTTATTTCGCACTTTGGTTTTGGGGAGTCGCGGCTGGGGGTGACGCTGCGACGGGCGAAGAACGTTTCGTCGTCGATGAAAACGTGCCCTGTCACGCTCGGGCTTCACGGGCTCGCTTCGTCTTCGATCTCCTGCGCCAGGGGTCACTTCCGTGCTTCAGAAGCTGGGCACGACCGCCGGGTGGTGTGAGGGGGTATGCACACTTGGAGCAGCAGGGCTCCACGCTGTTCGATTCAACGCCCGGTGTCATGCCCACCAGCCAGGCGAACTGGAAGCGGTTTCAAAGGGTTGGTCCCAGTGACGAGCTGAGCCGAGGGGGTGGGCAGAGGGACGACAGTAGGGCACAGTCGTTGCTCTTC
>JBQTKE010000399.1:0-9578 GCA_052386435.1 Myxococcaceae bacterium | reverse complement strand
ATCGTCATCGACAACGGCACCACGCGCGATGCCGGACCGGACGAGCTGATCAAACGCCACCCGTGGATTTCGCTGATCCGCAATCCGGATAACAGGGGGTTCAGCCGCGCCAACAACCAAGGCGTCCGGCGCGCGCGCGGCCGCTACATCGTCCTGCTCAACAACGACACCGTGCAGGTGGAGAACGCGATCGGCAAGACGGTGAAGTACATGGACGCGCATTCGAAAGTCGGCGCGGTGGGCATCACCCACTTGAACAACGACGAAGGACGAACCCACCAAGCCTCGTTCTTCCCGTTTCCAGATCCGTGGCAAGACGTCAGCTCGGTGCTCGGCCTGCGCGAATACAAAGTCCCCGAGCCGGATTTTACTCGAGAACAAGACGTGGACTGGGTGGTGGGCAGCTACCTGTTCATGCGCCGAGAGTGCTTCAACGAAGTGGGCGAGTTGGACGAGCGCTTCTTCATCTTCGACGAGGACGTGGACTGGTGTTACCGAGCGCGCAAGCTGGGTTGGACCGTGCGCTACTGGCCCGGGGCGAGGATGGTTCACTTGGGCTCCGCGTCACGCCCCTTCATGAAGGACAAGACGTTCGTCCACTTCCGCAGCCACCTGTCTTATCTCGCCAAGCACCACGAACGCCGAGTCGCGGCGCTCTACTACGCGGGAATGGTGGGCCGGATGACCCTGGCGACCGGAAAGCAGATCCTGCGCGCCGCGACTCGACAGGCGCCGTGGTCAGAGGCCTTGGTTCGCATCGAACGACAGAAGCAGTTCATGACGCTTCAAGCAGGCAAGAGCGGAGGGTAACGCGATGGCGATCCTCATCACCGGTGCAGCGGGATTCATTGGCGCTCACGTCACCGAGCAGTTGCTCAACTCAGGCGCGGATGTGGTCGCGCTGGATGATCTCTCCGGCGGGTTCGCCGCGAACGTCCCCGCGAAAGCGCGCTTCGTGGAGGGCTCCATCCTCGACGTGGCGCTCTTGGACAAGCTGTTCGCTGATTACAAGTTTGAATACGTGTTTCATTTGGCTGCGTACGCGGCGGAAGGTCTGTCGCACTTCATTCGCCGTTTTAATTACGAGAACAACCTGATCGGTTCCATGAACCTGATCAACGCGTCCGTGAACACCGGCACCGTGAAGTGCTTCGTGTTCACCAGCTCGATCGCTGTATACGGCGCCGGACAAGGACCGATGAGCGAGCGCCTGCGCCCCGAGCCAGAAGACCCTTACGGCGTGGCCAAGTTCGCGGTAGAGCAGGACCTCTCCGCGGCGCGCCGAATCTTTGGGTTGAGCTCCATCGTCTTCCGGCCGCACAACGTCTACGGCGAGAAACAGAACCTGGGCGACCGCTACCGCAACGTGATTGGCATCTTCATGAATCAGCTGATGTCGAACGAGCCGATGACCATCTTCGGCAACGGCGAGCAGACCCGCGCGTTCACGTACATTGGCGATGTCGCGCCGGTCCTCGCGCAGTCCATTCACACTCCGAAGGCGTACAACCAGATTTTCAACATTGGCGCGGACAAGGCGATCAGCGTGAACACCTTGGCCGCTGCCGTGGCGAAGGCGATGGGAAAGCCGTGCGACGTGAAGCACCTCGACCCACGCAACGAGGTCCAGCATGCGATCGCGGATCACTCGCGCCTGGAGTCGGTCTTCGGTTATTCCCCGCGGTTCGATCTGGATGAAGGCTTGGGTCGCATGGCGAAGTGGGCGGTGAAGAGCGGGCCCAAGAAGCCGTCGGTGTTCGGCGCCATTGAGGTGGAGAAGAACCTCCCGCCGTCGTGGCGCACGCGAGCGTGACCATGGGTTGTCTGGCCTGCGGCGGCGGCGCGTTCGAGATCTTGAGCGAGACGCCGGTGGAAGCGTTGGCCTCCGCGTGGGCGAAGGACCGCCAAGTGCGCGGCATGGGCGCGACCGAAGAGACCGCTTGGCGACGCTCGCTGCGTGAGGCGATCGGCACGGAGAAGATCCTCTTCAAGCGGTGTGAGGCGTGCGGCCTCTCCGCTGCTGAACCCGCGGCGTGCTGGAAGGATGGCAGCTATCCCGACGACGAGGACTACCCGCTGCGCTGGGAGTTCGCGGAAGCGCTGGAGGGGTTGGCCCGTGGCTCGCGCGTGTTGGAGGTCGGCTGCGGGGAAGGAAAGTTCTTGGGCGAAGCGAAAGCGCATGGCTTGGTTCCCGTCGGCGTGGACTTCAGCAGCGGCGCAGTCGAGCGAGCGTGCGCCGCAGGTATCACCGCGTTCGCATCCAACCTGAGCACGCTGCCTGCTCTCGCCGCGGACCTGGGCGCACCCTTCGATGCCGCGTTCTGCTTTCACACCATCGAGCACCTTCCGGATCCTTCGGTGCTGCTCAACGCGGTGAGGCCACTGCTGAAACCCGGCGCCGCGTTCTTCGTCTCCTGTCCTGGGCCGCGCCGCTACACGCGCTTGATTGAGGACCAGCAGGTCTCCGGCTTCGACTTCTGGGATTTTCCACCGCACCACGTGCTGCGCTGGACCCTGCCCGCGCTCGCGCAGCTCTTCACCCGCCACGGCTGGCGGCCGTTTCTGCAGAAAGAGGAACCGCGAGGATTGGTCGACGCCGCCGCCCACGTGGGGGTGACGAGAGCCCGGTACCACGGCTATCTCGAGTCCCCCGTGCGAAGAAGAATCGCCATCGCCAAGGCGCGCATGGAGCTGATGCTCGCGCCGCCGTCACACCGCAAAGGACTCTCACTCCTCTTCGGCGCACGGGTGCCCCATGCCTGAGCTTGGTTTCTACGCGGAGAAACAGCTTGCTTGTTCGGATCCGATCATCGCGTGGAGTCACCGCAGACGCTTCGAGACCGCGTTGCAGCTGGTGGAAGGTGTGAACCGGGGCGCGCTGCTCGACTATGGCTGCGGCGACGGGACGTTTGTCGAAGCGGTCGCGCCGCGCTTCCTGCGCGTCGTTGGCTCTGAGCTGTTGCAGAGCACCCTTGATGACTGTCAGGCAAGGAGCGTCGCGAAGAACGTGGAGTTCGTGCTGCAGAGTCAGATGCTGCGTGCATCGAGTGAGCAGTTCGACGCGATCACCTGCATGGAGGTGATCGAGCACTGCGGCGATCAGGCAGCGACGCAAATCCTCGACGAGATGACCCGGCTGTTAAAACCTTCGGGACGAATTGTGATCAGTGTCCCGGTGGAGATTGGGCCCAGCCTGTTGATCAAGGAGACGCTGCGAACCCTGGCGGGTCTGCGCCGGCTGGGAGACTACGCGTTCAAGGAGCGCTACACGCGGGCGGAGTTGTGGACGATGTTCCGCGCTGATGCCAACACCCGCTTCGAGCGCACGCCCATTCACCCGGAGGAAGGGGTGTACGGGCACAAGGGCTTCAACTGGCGCGCGCTGCATCAGACCTTGAAGCAGCGGTTTCTTGTCGAACGCGTGCGCTTCTCGCCGCTGCCGCTCTCTTCGTCGGTGGCGAGCCAGGTCTGGTTCGTCTGCGCGAAGCGATAGCGCCGCGGTGTGGGACCGCGCTTCGAGACGATCTACCCGGCGCTCCAACTCGGACACGCGCGCGTCCGAGGGCTTCTCATCCAGCTTCGTCAGAACGGTTCGGATGTCCTCGCTGTTCTTGCGGATGTCCTCGCTGTTCTTGCGGATGTCTTCGCTGTTCTTGCGAACGACAAACTCAAGCGCCTCGATTTTCGGTGAGAGCTCCTGTCGCAGCTCGACGATCTGCTTTTCCAGAGCCGTCCTGCTCGAAGTCACGGCTTCAATCGTGGCCCGGTTCTGCTCACGGATGTCCTCAAGTAGGAGATTGAGCCGACCCGTGGGCGTGTCGGATGGCGGCTTCTCTGCCCTCTTCGGACGACGATTCTTGGCGGCCACGGCCGGCATCATTACCCCCGCTGGCAAGCTGGCGCAAACCGTACCTGCTCCGCCGCTCACTTCCACTGAACGAAGTAGGAAGCGCTGGTGCCATCGACGTATGGCTGTGCGGGAGCGACGGCGCCGGTGGTTTTGCAGTAGGTGAAACAGGTCGCCAGCGCGCCTTCGAAGCAGCGAAACATCGCTGCCGGTACGGGTTCGGCGAGGTCGACGCGAACCGTTCCGCTGTGCGAGGTCCCTGGAAAGTACGTCGAGTTGACCCCTCGTAGGGCGGACACGCTGAGCATGCGCAGGCCAGCGAAACAACGCCGAGGGTTGAACCCCGGTGACCGCCAGCACTGCCTGAATCATCGGCCGCGGCAGCGGAGATGCGCCTTGCAGAGTGGCGTGGTTGACCATCGTCCAGCTCACTTCCGGTCCTCCCACGCGTTGCGCTGCTGCGAGAATCTCCACGATCCTTTTGATTGCCACCCACGCAGATACCGGTGGCGGGTTGACGAGCAAGGGAACTGACACCGGCGCTGCCTCGCCGCGGCTGGCGGCTCAGAAGTAGAGCACGGCACCCGACACGACGATGTACAGCAGGACGCAGAGCAGGATGGGTCGATCCGAGAGCAGCACCTTCTCAGGCGTGCCCGTGGCTCCGGCGCGGTGAATCAGGAACAGGTACCGAAAGAGTCCGTAGAGCACGAACGGGAGCGTGAACTTCAGCCGGTCGGACCCCACGTTCTCCACCGTCTCTCTCGACACCGTGTACAGGCCGTACGCGACGAGGCACGCGGCGGCGACCACGGAGATCATCTGATCCAGCATGGGCAGCGAGTACTCGGAGAGGTTCGCTCGATGCGAACCGGCGCTTTCTTGCAGTGAGGCGAGCTCGTGTCTCCGCTTGGCGAAGCCCAAGAACACGGCGAGCAAGAGCGTGCAAAGGTACAGCCAGTTGGACACGGGGACATTGATTGCCACGCCGCCCCCGATGACGCGCAAGACGAAGCCCACCGCGATCATCAGCACGTCGAGGATCACCACGCGCTTCAACCCCAGCGAGTAGGCGATCTGCATCAGCACGTAACTCCCCGCGACGAGCGGAAACCCGCGCCCTACCCACAGGGCCAGCAACGAGCCCCCTATCCAGCACGTGACGAGCATGACCGCGGCGAGCGGCGCACCCATCAACCCGGCGGCGATGGGACGCGAACGTTTCTCCGGATGAAGCCGATCCTTCTCCCGGTCCATCCAGTCGTTGAGGATGTAGATGCCGCTCGCCAGCAGACAGAACGACGCGACGGCGGCGAGCGCACGCTGCACCGAGTCGGGAATGAACAGCGCTTTCCCGAAGAGCAGCGGGGCCAGGATCACCAGGTTCTTCGTCCACTGTCGTGGTCGGAGCTGACGGAGCAACACCGAGAACGACAGACTGGAAGAAGAAGATCCCACCGCTGCTTGTGTCATGAAGGTCGGCCGATGCCGTAATACGTGAAGCCTTTTTCACGCATCAGGCGCGGGTCGTAAATGTTTCGTCCGTCGAAGACAACCGGCGACTTCATGAGGGACTTCATGCGCTCGAAGTCAGGGTGACGAAACTCATTCCACTCCGTGAGCAGGAACAGCGCGTCCGCGCCAGGCAGCGCTTCATAGGGCGCGGCGGCGTAGCGCACGCGGTCTTTGAAGGAGCGCTTGGCGACGTGCTCGGCGACAGGGTCGTGGCAGATCACCTTCGCGCCTTTGCCGATCAAACCTTCGATGACCTCAATGGCCGGCGCCTCGCGCATGTCGTCCGTCTTCGGCTTGAAAGCCAGGCCCCACACAGCGAACGTCTTTCCGGAGAGATCGCCGAAGTGCTTCACCGCCTTGGCCACCAGCGACTTCTTCTGCCGTTCGTTGGTGCGCTCCACCGCGCGCAAGAGATCAAACTCGATCCCGAAATCTCGAGCCGTCGCGACCAGCGCCTTCACGTCCTTGGGGAAGCACGAACCTCCGTAGCCGATGCCAGGGAAGAGGAACGGGTAGCCAATGCGTGCGTCGGAGCCCATGCCTTTGCGCACGAAGTCCACGTCCGCGCCCACGCGATCGCAGAGCGCCGCGATGTCGTTCATGAACGAGATGCGCGTGGCCAGCATCGCGTTGGCCGCGTACTTGGTCAGCTCCGCGGAGCGCGGGTCCATATAAAGAATCGGGTTCTCGGTACGCACGAAGGGCGCGTAGAGCTCGCCCATGAGCTTGCGTGCGCGATCCGTCGAGGCCCCAATCACCACGCGGTCCGGCTTGAGGAAGTCGTCGAGCGCGGCACCCTCTTTCAAGAACTCCGGATTGGAGACGACGTCGAACTCTTGCGTGGTCACCTGCGCGATCGTCTCGCGAACCTTGTCCGCGGTGCCCACTGGCACGGTGCTCTTGTCGACGACGACGGTGTACTGCTTCATCGCCTGACCAATCTGCTTCGCCGCTTCCAACACGTAGCGCAGGTCCGCGTCGCCCGTCTCCCCTTCCGGCGTGCCCACGGCGATGAAGACGACCTGGCTCACGCTGACCGCGGCCGCGAGATCCGTGGTGAAGGTCAGACGTCCATCGCGCGCGTTCTTCTCGATCAGCTCTTCGAGACCGGGCTCGTAGATGGGAATCTCGCCCTTCTGGAGCGCTGCGATTTTGCGCGCGTCAATATCGACGCAGATGACGTCATTGCCGGAGTCCGCGAAGCACGTGCCTGCCACCAGCCCGACGTAGCCAGAACCGATAATAGAGAGACGCATAGGCCCCGGAAGCTACCCTGCGCCCGTCCTTAGCTCCAGAGCCGCGCGCCCTTGGACGGGGGCCGCCACATGTTGCAGTTCGCGCAGATTCCGATCTCCGCGCCACGCTGTCGCAAATGCAGCTCGCGGGCATGTCGCAAACGCTCGCCGTGCCAGATCTCCTTGAGTGACTGTTGGCGCAGATCGCCTACAACCTGCTCCTCGTTCCAGTCGTCGCAGCAGAGCACCGCCTTCCCATCCGCCCAGATGTTGAGCTCTCGAAACGGGAGCACACACGCGGGAACTGGGGGAGCGATTGCACCAGGTCCGGGCGTTGTCGCGAACTGCGACGCGTCCAGGGCACCCGCTCGGTTGGTGAAGCCACCCGCGCCCACGAAATCCACGCGAGACCGCCACTTCTCCAGCAGCGCCGGCAGCTCGTGCTCATTTTGCTGCATGACAATCATCCCCACCCGCACTTTGGGATAATCCAGCTTGCGCGCTTTGCGCTGAGCCATCAGCCGCAAGATGTTGTCTTCAATCTGCGCCAGCTTGAGCTGAGGCCGGATGCTCTCGAACGTCTCCGCCGTGGCGCCGTCCAAGGTGATGTTCAGCGTGTGCACGCGCGTGCGGAAGAAGAGATCAATCTTCTCGTCCGTCATCCGGAAGCCATTGGTGTTGATGGCGACGCGAAAGTCGTGCTCCTTCGTGCGGACGTACTCCAGGTACTCGTGAAGGTTGCGCATCGTCAGCAGCTCGCCGAATCCGTTCGGGCAGAGCTCAGGCACTTTCAGCTCCGCCGCTTCGTCGATCATTTTCTTGAAGAGGGGCAGCTCCATGGAGCGCATCACCCGCTCCATCTCCTGCCGCGGACAATGGATGCACTTCGCGTCGCAGATGGCGGTGATCTCGAAGTTGATGCTCTCCGGCCGCTCCGGCCAGTGACGGGAGTTGAGACCATCCTTCACGAAGCCCATCGCCTGTGTCGCGGTGCGAGCGAGCTTCGCGCCCGGCCCGCTGGAGGTGGCCTCGCGCATCACGCGGGAGGTCACGCTGCGCAGCATGGACTTCATCATTGAAGAGCCCCCAGCGAGTGTGAATGCGGAGCGGACACTAGCCGATGCGACGCCCGGTGACCGAACGCGTTCGCGTTGGAGTTGTACAGCCAAACGCGGTGGGGTGCCGGGCTTGGTCGGGGACGGCTTTTGACACAGCGCCCGTGCGCACATGTTATGTGCGGATGAACATCACGCTTTCGGTAGATGAGCGGATCGTGGAGCGCGCGCGCGACGCAGCGAGACGCCAGGGCACGAGTCTGAACGCCCTGATCCGGCAGTACTTGGAACGCATTGCTGGAGAAAGGACAGGAGAGGAGCGCGCACGTGCATTTGACCGCGTGTGGAAGAGCCGCCAGGGACATTCAGGCGGCAGGAAAGTTCGACGCGACGATGCCTATGACGAGCGTCTGCGGTGAGTCCGCGCTCCTTCATCGACACCAACGTGTTTGTTTACGCGGACGATGCGGATGCAGGTTCCAAGCGCGACACCGCCCGTGCGTTGATTCGCGACCTCGTTCGATCCGAGGCGGCGGTCGTCTCGACCCAAGTGTTGCAGGAGTACCACGCGATCGCGACGCGCAAGCTGAAGCTTGACCCCAAGCAGGCTCGCGAGGGCGTTGAAGCGCTTGTCCAACTTGAAGTCATGCTCATTGACCCGCCCCTCATCTTGGCTGCGATCGATCTTCAGAGACCGCACGGCCTGTCGTTCTGGGATGCGCTTGTGCTCAAGTCAGCAATCAACGCGGAGTGCGCTGTGCTCTTGAGCGAGAACCTTCAGCATGGCCGGACCCTCGACGGTGTCCGAATCGAGAACCCGTTCCTGGGCATGGAGCTGCTACCCGCCCGTAAGAGCACGCCGAACGATTTCCTTCAGCTTGAGCTCGCTGGTGCGGCCCACTTCAGAGAGCGGCCCCACAACCGCGGCCTCGATGAGGACCCGCACGGCAGCGGGGAGCTCCGGCAGCAGCTGTGACACCGTGTCCGCCGTCTCGGGAAAGAGCCGCGCCACGATCGACGCGGACGCATACAGCGCGCGGCTGGCCCCCCACTTCTCCGCGGTCTTTTTCAGCAACGCGTGATCAACCGCCTTCGAATACGGACCACTCACCGACGGCGCGCCGATGATCAGCTCACGCAAATCGACGAACGTGAGCAGAGGAACGTCGTAGCCATTGCGCGCTTGATCCAAGCAGACCGCGAGCAAGGCCTCTTCGTGACTGAGGCGAAAGAACGACGGGCCGTAGACCTTTGCCGGTAGCAACGCCCCCGGCTCTGAGCTCGCTCCCAGCGACGTGTACAGCAGTACCGGCGTGTTTCCATCAGAGAGCACCCGCTCCGCGCCGCGCGCGTCCTCCACTTCCTTCGTCGGCCGGAAGTGTTGCGTGCCCAAGAAATTGGAGAGCCCGTCGAGATCCGCGGCGCGCACCAGAAGCTGCACGTCCAACACAGGCCGAAACCCAACGTGGGGATAGAGCACCTCCGCGAACGAGGCGCCGCCCAACAACACGATGCTCCGCCCTTCCAGCTCGTCGACCGTCCGCTTGAAGTTGACCAGCTTCATCACGTTGTCGTTGACGGAGCCCTGGTAGATCGAGAGGAGCCGATCCCGCGCCCACTCTGGGGCTCCACCGCCCGCGAGCCGGTACTCCAGGTTGTACGCTGCGAGCGGCGCCAGCCCCTGCGAGATGGCCCAATCCACGTACTCTTCCCACGGCGCCGCGCGGAGGTTCACGCGGGCGGGCGCGAAGGAGGACAGCGTGCGAAAAAGATCAACGAGGGTCGGCGCCATGGCGCCTTCTACCGCTATTCGTCTCGACTTCTACTTCCGCAGCGCGATCACCTTACTGCTTTCGCGCCGGGCCGCCGGAAGCACGACACGCGACGCCCCTTTGGCCACGGAGTCCGAGATGAGCTCCAGCGCCA
>JBQTKE010000398.1:0-4631 GCA_052386435.1 Myxococcaceae bacterium | reverse complement strand
CGTTGGGCGAGGCCGCCGCGTTTCTCCTGCTGGAGCCTGCGCCACGTGAAGGCGTTCTCGGCTACGTGCAGGGTTGGGGATGCACCGCGGACGCGCACCACATGACCGCGCCGCATCCAGAGGGCGTGGGTGCAGCCGCCGCCATTCGCGCCGCCCTCGAAGACGCGGGGGTCTCCACCGTCGACTACGTGAACGCGCATGGCACCGCCACACCTGCGAACGACAAGACGGAGTCGTTGGCGTTGAAGGCCGTGTTCGGCGATCGCATTCCGCCGACGAGCTCGATCAAGGGCGCCACGGGGCACACGCTCGGGGCGGCGGGCGCGTTGGAGGCAGCGATCAGCGTGCTCTGTCTGCAACGCGGCTGGATGCCCGGGAACATTGGGCTGATCGAACAAGATCCCGAATGCGCGGTCCCGCTCGTTCCGCCCGGTGGCACGCGCGCGCCGTTCTCTCGTGTGCTGTCGAGCTCCTTCGGCTTTGGTGGAAACAACACCGCCCTGGTCCTCGGCAAGGAGGACCGATGAAGCTCCCGAGCATCGGCCTCGAGTCTTCGCCTCGCCCACGTGAGCCGATGAAGCTCGCGGTGCTGGGCCTTGGAATCGTCGCCCCCGAGGCCGCTGGTTGCGCTGCGTATGCGGCGCGACGGGCGCGGCCCCCGCCCGAGAAGCACACGGTCCAGGACTTCGGGGATGCAGGCGATCTCAAGACCAAGCGCATGCCGCGACTGGATCGCATGACACTCGCTGCCGCGCGCGAAGCGTTGGGTGATGCGAGCCGCGAACGCCTCTCCGTTGTTTTCGGCACAGGCTACGGGGGACTTCAGGCCACGGTTGATTTTCTGGAAGGCGTCGCCTCGCGAGGAAACTCCTTCGGAAGTCCGACTGCGTTTCATCAATCGGTGCACCACGCTCCCCTGGGGCAGCTCTCGATCGCGCTTCAGATCACAGGCGCCTGCTTGACTACGTCTCAGAGGGAGCGGTCAGGCGAGAGCGCGCTGAAGATCGGGATGGATCTCCTCGCCGCGGGTCGAGCGGATCGGGTTCTCGTCGTGGCGGCGGATGAGATCACTCCGGTGCTCGTCAAGGCGTACCAAGCGTTTGAGATGAACGTGAGCGCGGGCGAAGGCGCGGCTGCGGTGCTTCTGGGACGGGAGCTCGCCGGTACGGAGCTCACGCTTGAGTGCACTCGCGTGAACAGCTCCGAGGACATGCGCGCAGCCCTCAGGCTCGAGCACGCGCTGCTGTTTCCGCCGGACGTGGAAGGAGCCGGGAATCGTCGATGGTTTCGCCCCGCCCAGGGTACATTTTCATCGGCAGTTGATTCAGCTCGCGTCGTCGATGAAACGCCGTATCTGGGGTTCAATCCCTCGGGAGGGCTGTTGCGTCTCGTCGCCGCCGCCCTCCGTCTTCGCCAAGAGGGAGGGACCGCGGTGCTGCGTGGGCTCGTTCCTGGAACTTTCAACGTCCTGAGCCGCGCGTGATCGAGCTCGTGGGCCTGGCTGCCGCCGCTGGCCTGGGTGTCACCACACTCGGCGTCTTTCACCCGCGCGTTCCGTTGTTCGGTCCGGTGATTGCCAAGGCGAAGACACAGCGCCGCGCGATTGCGCTGACGTTCGACGACGGCCCCCATCCCGAGTTCACGCCGCGCATCGCGGAGATCTTGAACCAGCGCGGCGCCCGCGGAACCTTCTTCTGCGTTGGACGCGAGGTCGAACGACACGCTGCGGTCGTTCGTTCCCTGAGCGCCGCGGGGCACGCGGTGGAGAACCACACCTACAGCCACGACACTTTCACGCACCTGTTCTCCGGCGCGAAGCTCACGGAAGATTTGCGGCGGTGTCAGTCCGCGATCGAGTCAGCGACGGGTCAGGCGCCGCGCTTCTATCGACCGGCGGTGGGCATTCGAAATCCCGCGGTGCACCAAGCTGCGCGTGCGGTGGGGCTACCGGTCGTCACGTGGAGCCGCGCGCCGCGAGATGGTCGGCGCAGTCTGGACGCAGCGCGCGTCGACCGGTTGGTTCGTTCCGCCAGGTCCGGCGACATCATCGCGCTGCACGACGGAACGCTCAGCCACGATGCGAACTTGCGCGAAGCGACCGTGGAACATCTTCCGGCGTTGCTTGCGGGGCTGAGTCATCGCGGCTTCGAGATGGTGACGCTCGGTGAGCTCTTGTTATGAGGCCTCGATACGGTATTGCGGGTGCCTGTGTGCTACCGATACCATCTCTCCCCGCCCGTTCTGGTACCCTAGGGCGAACCGAACCGGTGGAGACCATTGCCTGACGATACGCGAGCTCGCCGACGTTCCTTTCCGAGCGACCGTCGTCTGCTCCTCGTGCTGCTTGCGCTTGCGTTCTCTGGTTCGGCGAGCGGAGCGTGGTTCGACCCCAATTACCTCTACAAGAAGCAGATCGTCATCGACCACAGGCGGGTGGCAGGGAATCTAACGAATTTCCCGTTCCTCCTCTCAATGACAGATGCCGAGCTTCGAGCGGTGGCCAGCGGAGGGCGGGTCCAAAACGCGAATGGCTTCGACCTCGTCTTCACGGACAGCGCGGAGACCATCAAGCTGGATCATGAGCTTGAGAGCTACGACGCGACGACGGGGCGGGCGGTTATCTGGGTTCGCATCCCAGCGCTCTCAAGCACCACGGACACAGTGCTGTACTTCTATTTTGGAAATGCTTCCGTTTCGTCGTCGCAAGAGAACCCGAATGGAGTCTGGAGCGCCGCCGGCTATCGAGGCGTGTGGCACCTCGGCGAGAACAGCGGGAACGCCTTGGATTCGACGAGTTATGGCAGCTCGGGCACGGCTCCGGCATCCGTCACCCGAGGGGTCCCCGGGCGCATCGGGAACGCATTCTCATTTTCGGGCGCCGCCGGCAGCAATGTCCTGGTCGGAGATCCTGCGGACGACCACCTCGACTTCGGGACCAGCAGCTTCAGCTTTCAAGCCTGGGTCTTCGTTACGGGCCCCACAGGCGATTGGCAGTCCTTCGTCGCCAAAGGAGGGGACAACGTGACTGGATACCAATTCGAGTCGCCACCGACGGTCGACGGGCTGAACGCAAGCATCCAAGGTGGGTCGACGAACATCAACACAGGTCACGTTAACAGCACGGGGACCTGGACTCACTTTGTCGTGACGGTTGACCGATCGACCAATCAAGCGAGGCACTATTGGAATGGCATCCCCGGCACGCCGGTCGACATCTCCACCATGGGGAGCACCAGCAACACGTTCTCGTTGAGGGTTGGCTCGGACAGCAATGGCGCCTTTGGGAGCAATGCACGCATCGACGAGGTGAGAGTCACATCGTCTGCCCTGTCCGCGCAGTGGATTACGACCGAGTACGACAATCAGCTGTCTCCGGAGACCGGGATTGAAGTCGTTGCCGCGCCGGATGGCGGGTCACTCCAGGTCACGGACGCCCCGCCTCCGAGCGATGGGGCTCAGCTGGTTGAGCCTCTCCGACTGAGTGTGGGCTGCACGACTGCGGCCGGTGGAGCGACCGGGCTGATAGGCCTGACTGCTCTGTTTTGGCTGACTCGAGCTCGAAGGATCCGGCGCTTCAGGACAACTTCATGAGCGAGCGCATGGTCCCTTCGGCGTCGCGAACGAAGGGGTTCTTCTCATCCAGCACGTAGCCGCCGAGTACCGCGGTAATGGACCGCTTAATCAGCTCCGACTTGCCAGAGTGGAGCAGGATCTTCGGCAGCTCGTTGGCGTACCAGGAACGCACGAAGACCTTGAACACACTCACGGCCTTCTCGACCGGAGTGCCGTAGTCCTTGTGCCAGTCCACGGTCTCACCGGAGAGCTCACGCTCGACGCACTTCGCCGCACGACTGGCGGACTCCAGTGCGAGGGTGACGCCCGAGGAGAAAACAGGATCGAGAAACTCCGCGGCGTTTCCGGTGAGCGTCCAGCGCGGGCCGTAGAGTCGATCCACCGCGGCAGACCAACCCTCCAGCTTCTGCGTCTTCATCACGGGCGCCGCGTTGGCCAGCCGCTTTCCGGAGTTCGGATTCTGCTTGATGATCGCGAAGAGCTTGTCGCGGTCACTTCCCGGAAAGGAATCAAACAGGGCCTTCTCCGCGACCACGCCCACACTGGTGCGGCCGGTCGAAAAGGGGATGATCCACATCCACGCGCCGTTCGGGTCGATCACCACCCAGATGTCGCCTTCGCGGTCGCCTTCTGGCCGGATGTCTCCTTCGACGTGGGTCATCACCGCCATCCGGGGGTTGAGCACGGACGGCTTCTCCAACTTGAGCAACCGCGGAAGCACGCGACCGTAACCGCTGGCATCGATCACGAACTTGGCGTGGTACTCCGTCTTCGCGCCCGTCTCGGTGTCGCTGACAAAGACCTGCGCGCCGGAGCCGGAGAATTCGACTGAATCCACGCGCTGCTGAAAGCGGAGATCCAACCCGTTCTTTCGCGCCGCGGTGGCGAGCGTCTGATCGAAGTCCGCTCGAGGCACCTGATACGTCTGCGTCCTCTGTCCCGGGAAGACCTCCGCGAAACAGAAGCGTTCGGTCTCGTCACCGCGCAGGAACAGCGCCGCGTTCTTCACGATGAACTTCTTCGCGACGACCGCATCAAACAGGCCGGCCTCTTCGAGA
>JBQTKE010000397.1:0-2175 GCA_052386435.1 Myxococcaceae bacterium | reverse complement strand
CGGCTCCTTCACCTTCACGATCATCTCGGCTCGCTTCCAGAGATCGTTCGCGCTCTTCACCAACTCCGCGCCGACGCGCTGATACTCAGCGTCAGGGATGCCAGATCCTTCGCCCGCTCCCTTCTCGATGAAAACTTTGTGGCCCGCGCCAACCAGGGTTTTGACAGCAGCGGGAACCATGCCCACGCGGTACTCGCGCGTTTTGATCTCTTTGGGGACGCCGATAATCACGAAACTCTCCGAGGGGTATTTGAAGCTGAAGGGGGGCGAAAAGGCGCGGCAAGATAGCAGCGACTTTCGAAGGGTCAACGGCCCCTCGGCAGCGCGTCTCTTGGCGCGTTGCGGCGACGGTCTAGCCGGGCCAGGCGCCTCTCCTTCGCGGCTGTGGTAGTTCACGGCGCCCGAACATGGCCCGCTCGACCCTGAAGCTTCTGGTTGCCGACCCCAAAGGTCGCGTGATTGAGCACTCGTACCTGCTGGCCACTGTCCGCAGCGGCGAAGATCTGCTGGCGCCGCCCGAGCGCCCCATCGCGCTCCCCGCGGATGGCAAGCTGGTCCACCTCCCGGGGCGGCTGCCCGTTGGAATTCATCCGGAGACCGGCGAGCTCGAGCTGGTCCGAGAGATGCGCTTGGGCTCGGCGAAGCCGTTTGTTCCCAATGCCGTCGGCGCGCTGCTTCCGCCCGGCTACACGCGGACGTTCCTTCCCGGCGAGGTGAAGGGCGACGGTCCGGTGCTGCCGCAGTGGGCCTACACCGCCGCGGCCTGGGGCGACGACGGGCCGGTGGTGTTTGGGATCCGCACCGACAAGCGAACCCACTGGGATTCGCGCAGCTACTCCAGGCCGGAGCTCAAAGCCCGCGTCGATGAACACCTGCTGCGCTTCCCCGACAACCGCGTGCTCAAGCAGCTGAAGACCTGCGCGTTGATCTACCGGTGCTACACCAGCCAGAACGTCTTCCTTGAGCGTGACGAGGGAGCGCTCCCGGCCTCGGTGATGTGCAACGCCCGCTGCGTGGGCTGCATCTCGGATCAGCCCGCGGACGGTCCACCGGCTTCGCACCAGCGAATGGACGACGGTCCCGCGGGACATGAGCTGGGCGAGATCGGCCTCCACCACCTGCTGTCCGCGGGGGGGCGCACGATGGTCAGCTTTGGGCAGGGCTGCGAAGGCGAGCCGCTCACCCGCTGGAAGGCGATCGTCGACGCCATCCGGTACATGAGGGAGCGCACGCCGGTGGGGTCGATCAACATCAACACCAACGGCTCGCTGCCGCTCGCGCTGGACGCCTTGTTCGACGCTGGCCTGGACGCCGTTCGCGTGTCGCTCAACTCCGCGGTGAAGAGTCTCTACGAGGCCTACTACCAGCCCGTGAAGTACGGCTGGGAGGCCGTCGAGGAATCCATCGCGGTGGCGCGCCGCCGCAAAGGCTACGTCGCTCTCAATCTGCTCCTCTTCCCCGGCGTGACCGATCGCGAAGGGGAAGTGGAAGCGCTGTCCAAGCTCGTGCGGAAGTACCGCGTGGATCAGCTCCAGACGCGGTCGCTGTGCATCGATCCCCTGCAGTACTTGGATGTCGCGCGAGGGAAGGGCGCCGGCGGCGAAGCGATGGGCGTCAGGGCTATGCTCAAGACGCTCCGGCGTGATGCGCCGTGGCTGGTGGTGGGCAACTTCGCGCGTGGCCTCAACGAGCGCGACGCGGCCTGACTTTTTCCCCACGCTGGCCCTCGCGCAGCGCTTCGCGTTCTCCAAGGACAAGCTTCAGGTCGTGTCCGTGTTGAATCCGCGAATCGTCGACAAGGAGAACGCGTTCCAGCTGTACCAGGACTTCCCGTTCAACAACGACAAAGAGCAGCTGAAACAGATCCTGGGAAGGTGACAGCCCGAACCCTGCAGACGCAGAGAGTCAAACCGCGCATCGTGGACAGATGTGAGTTCCCACTCTGGGTGGGATTGAAATCGTGTAGATCGCCGGCCATGCCTACACACTTTTCGACGTTTCCCCCGTGCTGCCAGAAGATTCTGGACCTGCTCGAACGCGAGAACCGCTCAGGTGCTCGGAACTGCGAGAAGGGTCACGCCCTGCAGATCGATTGGGCGCGGGGCGTGCAAGCGGACGCTGAGCGCAAAGCTGCTTCAGCCGCGGTTGCCGCGAAGCCCTAAAAACTACGGGACT
>JBQTKE010000396.1:0-4607 GCA_052386435.1 Myxococcaceae bacterium | reverse complement strand
TGAGCTGAGCGCGCGCGGAAATAGGTTGGTTGCCTTCGCTGGTGTTGGCGCGGCTGCAGCCGACCCCAAAGGCAGCAGAGACAGCGAGGACCCAGGACAGAGTGCGTTGATTTCTCATGCGGCTGGCAGTTTGCCACGCCTGTGCCAGGCGACCGAGCTCGTCATTCCAAGGACTTGAATGGCTCCCACCTCTGGGTGGCGCTCAGAAAATTGAGGGCCCTGCCTGATTTCCCGCACCGCACGCCCTTGGAGCGAGCAGGCAATGAGCGCCTCGCCTTGGGCGTGCCCACCTTTTCCGCACGAAGATCCTCAAGGAGGCAGGCGGTGCGGATCCCAAAAAAATGGCTGGTCCTGGCAGTGGGCGTCTTCGGCTGCGCGAGTCACGCGCCGGAGATCAAGTCGGAGTGGGTGGCGCGCGTTCCTCCGGAGCGGATGGGCCCCATTGAACACGCGCGACAAGAGAACCGTCGGGCGGAGCATGAGATGGCGCGCTCGAAGCTGCTGGTCGACGACGCCAAGCGCGCCCGGTCCGTGGAAGAGTCAGAGCTCTCCGCCGCGCAGTCGCAGCTCGCCGCCGCGAACAAGTCCGTGGAAGCCGCTGAGCTGCAAGGCAATGGATTGGCGATCACTGACGCCCGCGCCAAGTATCAGAAGGCGCAACAAGATCTCGATCGCGCGCGCGACCGCTTGGCAAGCAGCCGCACCCGAATTGAGTACTCCGAATCAAGGCGACAGTTGGCCGAGGCCAGACTGGCGCGCACCTCCGCCGAGGTGAACCGAGCCGAGTATCAGGTCCTCCACGGCCTGGGTGACACGCGCGTGCAAGAGCTGCAGCCGACGGATTTTGATCAGCACGTGAACAAGCTGGCTGAGAAAGAAGCGTCACTGCGGCAGAAAGCAGAGCAGAAGCGCATCAGGCTCGAGGAAAGTCAGCGTCGTCTCTCGCCGTAATAGCCCGCTGTAATAGCCCGCTCCGGGACAATCCTTCTTGTCCCATCCCGCTTAAATCCCGCTTTGACTTCTCGGCGTGAATGTCAGCCCGTTCCGCTAAGCGCTTCCGGCGGGGGTGGGGATGGGGAAGGAAACGGAAGCGCGGGTCATGGCATTGGCTCGCCGGCAGTTGGGATTGATCACGAGGGCGCAGTGCGACGACCTAAGGCTGGATCGGAACACCCCGGATCGCCGAGTCGCGAAGGGTCTTTGGCTGCGACTTCATCAAGGCGTGTTTCGGGTCTACAACGGTCCACTTCAACGCTCCGAGCGAGAGCTGGGAGTGCTCCTCCGCGCCGGAGAAGGCGCAGCCTTGAGTCACTTCACCGCTGCGAGGCATCTGCGCCTGAACGTTCCGGAAGCGCATCTCATCTACGTGACAGTGAACGCGGGGCGTAACACTGGCCTCTTCATTGAGGGCGCCAGTGTGACCCACTCCCGCGACTTGCAGGCGGAGGGAGCGGTCGTGAGGCGAGGAACCTTCCGGTTCACGAACATCGCGAGGACCCTCATTGATCTGAGCTCGGTCCTCGACGCCTTCTGGTTGAGCGCGACTTTTAGATTCGGCGTTGGCGAAGAGTGCTCAGAACCTGGACTGGCTCAGCCGCGTTGTCGCGCTGGAAAGCAGAGGACACGCCGGCCGTGGCGCCCTCCGCGCTTTGCTCGATAAGCGCGCCAGAGAGGGCAACATCCCTGCTTCCGTGCTCGAGTCCTTTGCCAGCCACCTGTATTTCGTGTCAGGGAAGTGTCCGATCTGGCACCTCCCATTCACAGTGAGGGAGGCGAGTTCTTGGCGGAGGCCGACCTCGCTTGGCCAGAAGCTCGAATGATTGTCGAGCTTGATGGATGGCAGTGGCACGGACGGCTCCGTAAGGACTTCGAGAAGGGTTGTCTTCGAGAGCGGCGACTGGAGCTTGAGGGGTGGTTTGTTCACCGGTTCCTCTGGAGCGACGTCGTGTCGAGGCCAGTGGAGATAAGGGTTAGACCTTGCGAACGAATGGCACAGCTGCTTCGCATCCTGGGAGTCAGGCCGGTGCTCGGATGTCTGTACTCACTGGATGAGTAAAAGCATCCGCGGCACGCACCTGAGTCGACGCGCCTGCCCAATCGCCGCACGAAGAGAGGCAAAGAATCTGAGGTCCCGCCAATCAAAGTGGCGCGGCACGGTGGAGAGGGCGTCCGCGCTGGAACCGCTCCCTTCCAACCACCCATTAAAGCCAACGGCATTGCGAGCGCGTTCGCCTGCTGCGCCTTGATCAAGCTTGGAGGGCCCACTCGCCCTACCCTCGCACCTCAATGCCTGGGCTGAGACATTCAGAGCGCGGAATCTCATCGGCGGTCAAACGAACCGTCGCCGTCTTCATCCTTCCACTCTTCAATCTCCGTACCGCCGCCATCCAGCATCTGCTCGCGCTGAACACGTTCAAAGTGGCCGTCGTGGTTCAGGTCCTCAATCCGCAGTGACACCATGGTGCTGCGAAACAGCAGCAGGTCGGGCCGCCCATCGAGATCCGAATCCACCGCGCTGAACATCTCGCCGTGGAGCACATCGTCCACGCGCTCCACGCTCTTCCGATTGGGCGACACTTGAACGCGCCGCTTGGCTCCGTCCAGCAAAACCGCTTCGAGAAGACCCGCCGGCCGCGTGGACACCTTGTCTTCCAGCGCGGGAAGCGCGGCGGTACCGAACTCTTTAAACAGCGTGACCAAGCGCGGTGGGGCGAGCTGCTCCCACGCTGGCGGCGGCAACGGCTTGGGCGCAATCAACGATCCGGACGCGGTACAGGCGACGCTCATCAGACCCTGCGCAAAAAGTACCGGCGCGATCAATGTCAGACACGCCGCACGTTTCAGCAACTCGCCGCGCCAAGCCACGCCGGGAAGAACGTCTCCACGCCGCGCGGGTCCACGATGGGGTCGAAGTGCCGACGCCCAGCTCAGCAAAACGACGCCCGGCCGGACGCCGCGCGACGGTGCACGAAGAGGCATCTGTCCCTTTTACCGGGCCGCGACCAGCTTGCTCAATCTCCGACTCACGTCCGCCATCTGGGTGGTGTCTTCTTTCGACAGCGCCGCCTTGCCCAGATCCAACAGTGTACGCACGGTGGCCACCGCGGCTTTCGCATCGTCGCTCGGGCTCTCTTCCGCGCTCTTCTGCAGCACCAGCGCCAGCTTCTCGCTGCGGTCGAGCAGCCGCTTGAACGCCTCAACCGCCGCGGTGGTATCCGACGCAGTCTTGTTGTTCGCGTACTCGGACTGTTCGCGGCGCAGCTTGTCCACCTCGCCGCCCGACAATTCGGTGCGCGCTTCAATGCGAACGCGTTCCGCGATTCCCGTCGTTGTGTCCGTCGCGCGAACGCTCAACGTCCCTTCGCTGGAGAGCTCGAACTGGACTTCAATCGGAAGATCGCCGCGGTCCGCGTTGCGCAGATCTTTGAGGACCACTTCGCCCAGCTTCACGTTCTCGTCCGCGTAGTCGCTCTCGCCCTGAAAAATCTGAATGCGCGCGGAGTGCTGACCCGAACGACCCGGGACGAACATCTCCTTGGCGACGACGGGAATCGTGGTGTTCTTCTGAATGATCCGTTTGATCTTCCCACCCAACACATGCACGCCCAGCGAGTGCGACGCGATGTCGATCAGCAGCGCTGACCCCGTCTGCACCGCCAGCTCCTCCGCGTGCACCGCGGCACCCAGCGAGACGACCTCGTCTGGATTGAGTCCACCCGCGGGCGTCTTCCCAAAGAAGTCCGCGACCAGCTTCTGCACCAGCGGCACCCGGGTCATACCGCCCACCAGCAGCACCGCGTCCATGGAGCGCGGATCCATCTTCGCCTCGTCCATGGTGCGCCGGCAGACATCCAGACAGCGGCGCGAGAGCGGTTCGGAGAGCGTCTCGAAGAACGTCCGAGTGAGCGCGGTGTTCAGCTCCGTGAAGCGCTTCTGACCACCGGCGCTGTGATCCCCTAGCTCGGAGACAGTCAGGTAGGCCTCTTCGGCGCTGCTCAATTCGCGCTTCGCCTTCTCCGCCGCGACCTTCAGCCGCTGCATCGACAGCTTGTCGCGCTGCACCGCCTCTCTGAATTGATCCGGGACCTGCGCGATCAGCCACTGCACAACGCGGTTGTCGAAGTCTTCACCGCCCAGCATCGGGTCGCCGCCGGTGGTCTTCACCTCGAACACGCCGTCGGTCACTTCCAGAATCGAAACGTCGAAGGTGCCGCCGCCCAGGTCGAACACCAGAGCGCGACCCTGAAACGACTTCTCCAGGCCGTACGCCACCGCGGCGGCCGTGGGCTCGTTCACCAAACGCAGCACTTCCAGCCCGGCGATCTCCGCGGCTTCCTTCGTCGCCTGTCGCTGCGAATCGTCGAAGTTGGCGGGGACGGTGATGACCGCCTTGCTCACCGGCCGACCGAAATACGCCTGCGCGTCCAGCCGCAGCTCGCCCAGAATCATCGCGGAGACCTGCGGCACCGGCAGCGTGCGGTCCGCGACGCGAATGCGAATCTCTCCGGAGGGACCGTTCACCAGCGGATACGGCACCAGGTGCCGGGCCTGGGCGGCCAACTCTTCGGACCAGCGACGCCCGATGAAGCGCTTGCTCGCGTACGCCA
>JBQTKE010000395.1:0-17253 GCA_052386435.1 Myxococcaceae bacterium | reverse complement strand
TGCGCGAAGACTACAATGAGCACCACGAACGTGTCCAGCAACGGATTGCTGAAGTTCCAAAAGATGTTTTCCATCCAAAAGAACGTGGCGACGAATAGGTGGCCGTAGATGCCGAAGAGAATCAGCGACGCAATGCCCAACGTGATGATGACGGAGCGTTTGGAGTCACCGTGGTCGTACTCCGCGGTGTGCTTTTCGTTGTGACGGAACACCGCCCAGCCCATCCAGCCACAGACAATGGCGAAGAGCAGGACGTTGAAGAGGTGTGTCCAGTTCATCAACGAGTCGATCTCGTGACCGTCCCAAGACGCGTCACGAGGAAGGCCAATGCCCGGCTCGCCTTCGACCGCTGCCCACACCGCCGTCGCCGCCAACACCGCGGCCACGAACGTCGTCCGACTGAGAATGCGCTTCAGCTTCAGCTTCATGAACGAACCCCGAAAAGGAGAGGGTTACTTCAGGCGCGGTTGAGGCGGCGGATGACAGTCCACGCCACCCCGACGACCGCAAAAGGAGAAAGGATCATGGGGACCACTGCCCAGAGCACCCGCGTCTTGCTGTCGACGTCGTTCGCGGCGCAGTACGGACAGGCCAGCGCGGCGGTGGACACCGAGACCATCAGCAAGAGCAGGACGAGTGCAAGGCTCTTCATCACCGGAGCAGTCTCCAGCCCGCCTCGGAGATGAGGACGACCGCGTAGAGCGCGGGGAAGAAGAACGGGATGACCACGGTGAGCTTGAGCGCTTTCATCTCGTGGTTGAGGTGCATGTAGAACCACCCCACCAACGCCGCCTTGGAGAGCGCCATCGCGACGAGCGTGAACCCCACCGTGGTGCGGCTGATCCCCAACGACGGATGCGCGACTGCGACCTCCAACGCGGTGAGCACCGCGAGGATGACGAAGACGACCCAATACGACTTGCGACTGACCTTCGCGTGTTCGGCCATAACGCTGCTGGTCCTTCTAAAGGAGGTAGATGAACGTGAAGACGAGGATCCAGACCAAGTCGACGAAGTGCCAGAACAGACCCAGCACCTCGATGTCATTCGCGTCGGTCTTCCCGCGCGCGGTATGGATCAACATCGTGGTGATGTAGATGACCCCGGTCAGCACGTGCATGCCGTGGAAGCTGGTGGTCACGAAGAACGTGTTGGCGTAGCCGCTGGAGCCGAACTTCAGCCCTTCGTGGATCAGCCCGTGGTCCAAGCCCAAGAAACTGAAAGCGCCGAAGTACTCCTGCATCTGCCCACAAAGGAAGAGCGCGCCGCCCACCGCGGTGAGTGCGAGCATCCGCACCGTCTGCTTGCGGTTCCCCTCCTGCGCCGCCGCCACCGCGAACACCATGGTGACGCTGGAACAGATGAGCAGGAACGTCAGGGCAGCGGTGAAGTTGATGCCGAAGCTGGGCTGACCTTCGTGCCTCCAGACCTGCGCGCCGCCCCGAAGAATTCCGTAGGCCAGCAGCAGACCTCCGAAGGAGAAGGCGTCGGAGAGTAGGAAAATCCACATTCCCACTTTGCCGGCGGAGGCGTTTCCAAAGTGTGCGTCTGGGGGAAGGACGTGGGCGCCATGTCCTCCGGATTCAGCGGTCGCGATGGCCGTGCTCATCGGCTGTTGCCCTCTTTGAAAGCTTGAGAAGCTGAACGAAAGAAGGCGCGGTCCGTAGCACGCGTGGTGAAGCGGTCACAAGAAGTTTGTCCGGCGCAAAGCACTGCAACCATTCCATTTCTGACGAGACGCGTCGTCACCTGCCGGACAGATGATGGGAACGGTCGCCAACGAACAGAAGCAGAGGAACTGCTCTAGGATTCAGCAGGCAGGGGGTTCTCCGATGCCGAACTTGCTGGTGGTCGAAGACGATCCAGACATTCGCGAGCTGTTGGTGGACCTGTTGGGCTGTGAAGGGTTCAACACGCGCGGCGCCATGCACGGACGCGATGCCCTAACCATGCTCGAAGAGGGCTACCTGCCCGAGATCATCCTGATGGATCTGATGATGCCGGTCATGGACGGCTGGGCCCTGCGCGAGGCGCTTGTCGCGCATCCCGTCTGGGGCCGCATCCCGCTCATCGTTCTCTCCGCGTCGCTACCACCCAATCAAAGTCCTTCGTTCGGAACGTTCCTCGCCAAGCCGGTAGACCTGGACCGCTTGCACGGGATTATTCGGGCGAAGCTGTCGGACGCGGCGGGGAACAATGCCGCGCCAGCGAATGCCGCGGCGGCGAGCAACGCGGTCGTGAGCTGAGGGACCGTCGCTGAGATCGCTGGCCAACACGACGGCGATCGACGCGGGCGACCGCTCAAGCGGGGAGGAGCCTTAGGGACCGGCGAACATGTACACACCAAGACGCGAAACACCGGGCGCGTTCAGCACCTTCTCGGCACGGTCGCTGCCAAGGACCTTGTCGACCTCGTCCATGAGCAGATCGTCCTCGTGCCAGAGTGTCGAGTTCCTGGTGGCGCGTTTTCACGTTGTGCCGCCGTAACACGAACGACGCTGCGATCGGTTCCATCGGCCTCGCAAATTCGACTACGAGGGAGACAATTTCACCCACTTTACGGGCTCGCTTGGGAGCTCAATCAGGGACGCTCATGGAGCTCGCCCCTCGAGGGCGGCGATGCGCTCCTCGTGGTCGTTCGAACGGTCCGCCAGCACGTTCAGCATCTCGCCCACGCGCCCCAGGCGATCGGCCTGCCGTCGCGAGCCGTCCGCCATCGCTTTCATGTTCCCGGTGAGCGACTCAAGGTGCTGCGTGGCCTGTTCCATGTTCACTGTGAGCTCGGCCTGGACGTCCTTGAGCTTCGCGACATCGCTCATCAGCTGCAGGATGACGTCTCCTCCAATCTTTTTTGCCATGTTTCCTTCTCTCGTCCCGTTCCCAGTGCAACGCTCGCGACGGCGCGGGGGAGGAAACGACGATGGTGCATTCAGCGCATTTAACGCAAGTCTGCAACTCGTCGAGCGCTGCAACCTAGCGGGGCGACGGGGGCGGCCTTACTGTGCTGCTCAATGAGGCTAAAGCGCTCAGACCAAGAGGTCGGAAACTTGGACGGACGCGGCCGGGGTCTCAATCGGCGCGATGAAGCGGACCTTAGCACTTGAAGAACCGGTCGCGGACCGCGCCCCTGAGGAGCGACAAAGACGCGTGGTTTTTGGAGTGGTTGTCCTCCGAAGCCCAGTCCAAATGCCTGGACCCAATCAGCGCTTCTTCTGGATCAGCCGTTCGAACAGCTCTTCGCGAGTCACGAGGCCCTTCTCCGCCATCAGCTCGGAGAGAACTCGAACCAGATGACCTTCACTCGCGATGAGCTGCTCCAACTTCTCCACGCGCGACAACAGCCCCGCGAAATCTGCGTTCGACGTGAGCAGCGCCGCGCCTTGGTTGGCGAGCGGCTTCACCTGCTGCTCTAGGGTGGAGAGCCGCGCCAGCAATGCCGCCAACGCGTTGGTCGGCATGTCCGTGGTCTGCCGAGGCGCGTCCATCACTTCCGCGGGAGGAGGCCTCACCGCGGGCTGCATGAAGGATGCGGGCTTCCCATCTGTTGCCGCCTGCGCGCCCTCGTCCTCGCCCCAGTAATGCTTGCGAATACCTCGAGCGATGCTGTCCGCCGTGGCCGCTGCGGGCTCCACCATCAAGCCGGTCAGCCGAGCGACCGCGGTCAGCTCAGTCGACTTGGTGGGCTCTGACGTGGCGACGATGAGCTTCTTCTTTGCCAGGTCGCCGCCAATCGGGATGACGCCGTACTGCTCGCAGATCTGCACCCCCACCGCCTTGATGAGCTCCGGGGCGATGGGGTCATTCACAGGGTCGGCCAAGGGAATGCTGAGCAGATGCGCATAGGCCTTCATCAACAGGGCTTCTTGAAGGAAGCCCATCTCCACCAAGACCATCCCCAGGTCACCGCCCCACTTCTTCTGTTCGACGTGGGCCTTGTCCAGCTGCTCCTGGGTGATGGCGCCATGGCGAAGCAGGAGCTCTTCCAGCTTCACCTTCTGACGCGGGGGCGCTTGCGTGGCCATGGCTTGGCTTGGGTTTGTATCAGCGACCCTTGCGGTTCAGAGACACAGAATTGATGCAGTAGCGCAGACCGGTAGGACCCGGTCCGTCCGGGAAGACGTGACCCAGGTGTCCCCCGCAAGCGCTGCAAAGGACTTCGGTTCTGACCATTCCGTGGCTGGTGTCCTCATGCTCGGTGACCGCGGCCTCGCCTTTGGGCACCGTGAAGCTGGGCCAGCCGCAGCCGGAGTCGAATTTGGCGTCCGAATCAAAGAGGGTCTGGCCGCAACCGGCACAGGTGTAGAGGCCATCCTCTTTGGAATCACAGTGGATTCCAGAGAACGGGCGCTCCGTGCCCTTCAAGCGAAGCACTCGGTACTGCTCCGGGGTCAACTGCTTCTTCCAGTCTTCTTCCGTTTTCATAAAACGAAAGTAGCGCGTGCCCGGGAGTCGCGCTGCACCGACAGAGTTGGTACGAGGCAATCCGTCTTGATAGCTTCTCGCCATTCACTCACCCCCGCCCCACGCTTCTGGAGAACACCGATGAACGCCGTAAAGACTCTGCTGGCTGCTGCTGTTGCCGTTGCCCTTCTGGGAACCGGTTGCGCGAAGAAGGCCGTCGTCCCTGACGCGCCCGTGAACGCGCCCGCCCCTTCCGCGTCGAACACCAAAAACGCGAACGACGCGAACAAGAACCCCACCGCGGATGAGCTGGACACCGCCGTTCGTCAGGCCGTGCTGCACTTCGGCTTCGACGACACCACCCTTTCCAATGAATCTCAGGAGAAGCTGCGCGCGCTGGCTGAAGCGCTCCGCAAGCGTCCGAGCGCGGCCATCCGCATCACCGGCCACGCCGATGAGCGCGGCACCGAGGAGTACAACCTGGCCCTCGGTCAGCGCCGCGCGGCTGTTGCTCGCAAGTACCTCGTCGCGTTGGGCGTCCCTGAAAAGGCCGTCGACACCGTGAGCTTCGGCGCCGAGCGTCCCGCCGTCCCGGGTCATGACGAAGACGCGTGGTCGAAGAACCGCCGAGCTGAGTCTGAGGCGGTCGCGAAGTAATTCACTTCCGCAGCACTGATGCCGCCTTCCGCGTTTGTTCGAGCGGAGGCGGCATTTTTGCGCCCCGCAGCGTCCGCGAGGATCTCCTTTCGGCCGCGGGCAGGGCGTTTGCCGAGCGGACTTGCGAGGCGTTTCGGAGTTGTGCTGCCTCGTGTTCATCAGCAGCGACGGAGTTCAACGTACAAAGTCATCGACGGTTCGTTTGTGGCGCCACGCGCGAGCACCCGTTGCGCGCGAGGAAGTTCGGAGGAGAGGTCACTCTGCATTCCCGCCGCGGGAGTCCGGCACAGCAAGGTCGTCGTGGCAACCACCCAGCAGGCGTGGTCAACCTCTTATCCTCAGTGCTTCCGCGTGGCATCAGGCGCGCTGCCCCCTTCCCTCCTCAATCCGCCGGGGCGGCATTTCCTTTTAGAACCAGCTTCGCTATCAGCCGCGCATGGACTCTTCCGTCTCCGCGCCCGCTGGCTTCGAGCACCGCGTCGCCCAAGTGGTAGGTCGCCCCTGGTTCTGGTTGGTGCTCGTCTTGAGCATCATGACCATCCCCGCGGTGCGCGCCGTGCGTGCCTCCTTTGCGCTGCCACCACCCTCGCCTGTACTCGGGGTGGTTCCGCCCTTCGCGCTCACGGATCAATTCGGACAGACCTTCGACAGCGACAAGCTGCAGGGCCGAGTCTGGGTGGCGAACTTCGTGTTCACGCGCTGCCCCACCGTCTGTCCGAAGCTCACGCAGAAGATGGGAGAGCTGCAGCACCGAGGTCGTCAGCTCGGCGAATCCCTCCATCTCATCTCCTTCACCGTCGACCCCGAGCACGACACGCCGCGAGTGCTGAAGACGTACGCGGAAGGGCACAAGGTCAGCCCGCGCATCTGGTCGTTCCTCACCGGAAGCCGGGAAGCGCTGCAGAAGACCGTGGTGGACGGGCTCAAGATCTACATGGCGAAGGAAGGTCCCGCGGACGATCTGATGTCCTACGCGCACGGCGGCCACTTCGTCGTCGTCGACGGAAAGATGCAGCTTCGCGGCTTCTACGATTCGAACGATCCCGAGGCCGTGAACCACATCTTGCGAGACGTGGGGCTGCTGCTGAACCGCGGCGACTAGAAACTTCTGCACACCGGTCGCGGCGTCCGTGTCGAGAGGAGAGGGGCCGACGACGGAGCGAAAACCGTCAACGAAACCTGAAGCGCGACCCCCGTCTTTGCAGTGATTTGCCGCGCCGCGCGACGCAGCTCTGTTCCACGCCTCCCGCCCCGCCCTAACCGCGCCACACGGCCTGGGCTAGGACTTCGCCCCCATGAGAGTCCGACTGCTCGTCGTAGCTGTCGCGCTGGGCCTTGCCGCTTGCGGCGAGTCGCAGCTCCTTCTCGCCCAAGAATCCGCGGCAACCGGAGAAGTCCGCGAAGCGCTCTTCAACGTGCGCGGAGTCCCCACGCTGCTCCAGTACGTCGAGCGCGACGGCCAAGCCGTTTATCAAGGTGACATCCTCCTCGGCCCCGCCGCGTCCAGCGACGAAGTGCAGAGCGTCGAGAGCGCGCTCTCCTCTGTGCCGGTGGCAAAGCTGTGGCCGAACCAGATTATCCCCTACGTGATTCGCGGAGACGTCGCGCAGCCGAAGCGGGTGACGGATGCGATGGCGCACTGGCATGCGAAGACGGCCATCCGCTTCGTACCGCGCAACAATGAGGCGGACTACCTGTTGGTCGTGCCAGGCACCGGCTGTTCTTCCACGATTGGTCACGCGGGTGGCGAGCAGAAGATGACGCTGGACGCGCCGGACGCCTGTGACTTCACGGTGATCATCCACGAGCTGGGTCACACTGTCGGCCTGTGGCACGAACAGTCGCGCTTTGATCGCGATCAATTCGTGACCGTGCTCTGGGACAACATCCAGCCGGGGCAAGAGCACAACTTCGGCTTCGACGGTCAACCCCTGGGCCCATACGACACCACCAGCACGATGCACTACTATTCGCGCGCATTCGGCGTGAACGACGCGCCGACCATCGTTCGCAAAGATAATTCGGAGATTCCTTATCCGGATCAACTCAGCGGCAGTGACATCGCCGGCGTGGCCAAGCTCTATGACCCGCGGCCTACGTGCACTGTCATCGGCTCCATCCTCGCCAAGTACAACGAGTTCAACGGCGCCAACGGTTTCTTAGGCAATTGCCTGACTGATGAGCTGCCCGCGTCCAGCAATGGCGGTCGCTACAACCACTTCACCGGCGGCTCCATCTTCTGGACGCCCAACACCGGCGCGCACGTGGTCTGGAGCAACCTCCGGCAGAAGTGGGCGCGGCTCGGTTGGGAGAGGTCGTGGCTGGGTTTCCCGACTTCGGATCCCACCAACACCTCCGACAAAAAGGCGCAGTACATCACCTTCGAGAAGGGCTCCCTCGTGCAGGTCTTGGGCAACGGGAACACGTTCGGGCTCCGGACCGAGCTCGCGACGCAGTGGCTGGCGAGCTTCGCGGCGCTCGGCGTGCCCACGGGTGATCAGCGGGAGGTTGCGGGAGGGGTTCAGGTGGATTTTGAGCGAGGGTCGTTGAGGTGGGACGCGCAGAGCCTGGCGGTCACTCGACTCTAGCTTCACGAGCGCGGCGAGGGGACGGCCTCAATACCGAGCCGCAAGCTGAAACCCCTGCGCGTACCCATTCCTGAACGGAACCACCATTGGCGCGAGTGCGACCTCCGCGACCGGTTTCGCCCTCGCAGTCAGCTCCATCACGAGCGTCGCGCCGAGCGCGGAGGCAATCGGCGCCAGCACCAGCGGCCAGAACGAAGGCCCCACCCCCGTCGCAGTTCTCACGCGATCAACCCCGCCCAGCGCGAAGAACACACCGGCAGCGACCGCTTCACCCCCGAGCGCCCCCGTGAGCGCCCAGCTATAGGACCGCTCTCGCTGTCGACTCAGCCCACCCGCCCAATACACCGCGGCGGACGAGGTCAACGGCGCCGCCAACGTCCAAGCCACCAGCGAGTACGTGTCGCGCGCCTGCCCCGGAGCTATCAGCAACGCAGGGAAGGTCGAGATGAGCGATCCCAGGAAGCCGCCCACGATGCCGCCCAACGCCTCAGCAACGGGATACAGCGCGCTGGGCTTGTAAGGATCCGCGCGAACCGTCTGCGCCATGGGAGCGGCGGATTGTGACTTCAGCAACCAGTCTGGGTGATGAAAATCGTTGGGGGCCCGAGCGCTCGACTCAGCGGCCTGAGCCGCCGGTTCCTTCTCCACGGGAGCAGTCGACAGCAGGGCCGCACAGAGAAGCTGCGTCAGGACCATCGAGTCGCTCCCGAATGAAGTGAAAGTCACTCCTTCGTAGAGCGCGCTCCGGACGGTGTCAAAGGCTTCGCGGTCCGCCCTGTCCGACGCGGGGTGGTCGCCTTGCGCACGGACTTGGTGGGCGGAGCGACCATCTCAATGACAGGCTCAGCAGCATGCGTGACCGGCGTCGCGCTCTCGACAGACGGAACGACCTCGGGAGACGAAGGTCGACCGTCGCGAAGCACGGTCGCCCAGCCAACAGTGAGCAGCGCGAGTGAACCGATCACCATCAAGGAGACCTGATTGCGCTCCCAGAACGACAGCCGCTTCGGCACCCCGCGCAACCGCTCCAGCTGAAGCAGGACCTGCGCCTTCCCCGTTCCCACCACCGTGTGCTCCAAGTCACGCGCCAGCAGCGACTTCTCCTCTTCCACCAGCGCGCGCGTCTTCGCCGGATCCACCAGCGTGCTCTGCAGTGCCCCATCGATTCCAGGTTCACCTTCAATGAAGTGGTAGCAGGCCAGTTGGCGCACGAAGCTCGCCATCTGCTCGCGAGTCATCGGCAAACCCAGGGTTCGCCCCTTCTCCACCAGCGCGTCGAGATCGCGGTTGCCGTCCATCTTCCTGGCCAGGCTCAGCTCAAATTCGTAGAGCAGACACACAGCTTCAGAATCAGGAACTTTCAGCTCACAAATTTCTTTGCCCGTCTTCCGCACCAACAGGTCGTCGCGGAGCTTCGGGAAGTGCGGAGTGTTCATGGCGACCGAGGATGATACCCACGGCCTACGCGCCAGGCGCGACGCGGCGTGCTGACGCGACCACAGCGAAAAACTGCACCCGGCGATCACATGTCGGTTCTGCACGCGACGCGCAGCAGGGCGCTGAAAGGAGACCCGCAAAGTCATGAAGCCGGAGATGTTCGAGAACGCGGGCGGCGGAAAAATGAGGATCCGCTCAGCGGGTAACCCTCTCAGGACGCAGCCAAGCGCACGGTCTTGATGTTCACGAACTCGCGAATGCCCAGCGCGCCCAGCTCTCTGCCGTAACCAGATTGCTTGACGCCACCGAACGGAAGCCGAGGATCCGACGCGACCATCGCGTTGATGAAGACGCTACCGGCCTGGAGCTCTTCGATGCAGAGCTTCTGCTCTGCCGGATCCTTCGTCCACACACTGCTGCCCAGCCCGTAGATGCTGTCATTCGCCTTCGCCACCGCGGCGAGCGCGTCGGGCACTCGGAAGAGCGCGGCAACGGGGCCGAAGGTCTCTTCCCTCGACACCGGCGCATCGTCAGGAACGTCCGCGAGCAGCGTAGGCGGGTAATAGAAGCCCTCCCGCTGTTCCGGTTTTCCTCCCACGACGAGGCGCGCGCCCTTGGCGACGGAGGTGTCCACTTGTTTGCGCAAGTCATCGAGAATCTGCTGCGACGCCAGAGGGCCCACCTGCGTTTGGGGATCCGTGGGAGGTCCAACGACGAGCGCGCTCAAATGCTTCGCGAACGCCTTCTCAAATTTCTCCGCCACCTCGTCGACGACGATGAAGCGCTTGGCGGCGATACACGACTGTCCGTTGTTGATGACCCGCGCTTTGGCAGCCACCTCCGCCGCCCTCTCCACGTTGGCGCTGGCCAGAACGATGAAAGGATCACTTCCGCCCAGCTCAAGCACGGTCTTCTTGAACACCTTGCCCGCAGTGGCCGCGACCGAAGCCCCCGCCGCGTTGCTTCCAGTCAGCGTCACCGCGGCCACGCGATCATCTTTGATGACCGCTTCGACCTCTTTCGAGCCAATCAGCAAAGTCTGAAACGCGCCCTCTATGAAGCCGGCCCGGGTGAACAGCTCTTCCAACGCCAGTGCGCACTGCGGGACGTTGGAGGCGTGTTTGAGCAGTCCCACGTTCCCCGCCATCAGCGCGGGCGCCGCGAAGCGCACCACCTGCCAGAAGGGAAAGTTCCACGGCATCACCGCGAGTACCGCGCCCAACGGTTGATAGGCGATGAATGCGTGATCCTTGTCAGCCTCCACCTTTTCGTCCGTGAGAAACCGCGCGCCGTTCTCCGCGTAGTAGCGACAGGCCGCCGCGCACTTGGCCGTCTCGCCCTTGCCGCCTTCCAGCGGCTTCCCCATCTCCAGCGCCATCATCCGCGCGTAGCGATCTTGATCTTTCTCAAGAAGATCCGCCGCCGCGCGCAGCCAACGTGCTCGGTCTTCGAACGACGTCTTGCGGTGACGCGCGAAGGCCTCCACCGCGCGGCGCAACTTCGCGTCCACTTCGGCGGGCGTATGCGCGGTGAACGTCTGAACCGTCTTGCCGTTGGAAGGATCCACAGTCGCGATGGCCATGCGTGAAAGCTAAGCTTTCGCCCCAAGCCATGCGACGTCTTCTTCTCCTCCTCGCCCTGCTCTCACTCCCTGCCTGCAAGCCCGTCATCGAACGCGCGGGCAACTTTCCAGCGCGAGACATCTGTCAGCTCGAGAGTGAAGCCACGGACATTCTCTTGGCGGACGTCGTCTCGTGGGGAGAGACGCAGACCAAGCGGTTCAACGGACGGCGCTACCGAGTCACGCCCGTGAAGGTCCACGTTCGCACAGCCTACAAAGGCGGTCACTTCGGAGAGCAGACAGTCTGGTTCCTCGGAGACGTGGGCGCGGGCGCGCGCAGCGCATCCGGTCCGCTGCGATTTGTGGGAGACAAACCCGTCAGCGCGTTTCTCTTCGCGAAAGACACGGACCCTGAGCTGTTCCTGATTGGTGGAGGCTTCCTCTGGAGAAATGGCCCAGGCTCCGTGAAGAACACCGTGAAGTACGCCGAGGGGTTTGAAGAGAAAGACGTGCGCCGAGATTTGGATCAGTGCTTCCGCAAGACCCGCGCGTGCGAGCCAGCCCCAGCGCCCGAAGGCCTTCTTGGTCACTGACCGGAGCCCGTCTCTAACCGGCGTGACTGAGCGCAACCGCCGGACGCGAGAACAGCGTCGGACCCGCGGGCGCAGCCGGAGACTCCAGACGCCACTCGTACCGGAACGGATTCTGCGCGCGGCGGTCTTCCCAGAATTCGAAGTGCAGGTGCGGACCGGTCACGCGGCCCGTGGCACCCGAGAGCCCAATGCGCTGCCCCGCCCTCACCGTCTGGCCACGCTTCACGCGGATGCGAGAGAGATGCGCGTAGCGGGTATAAATGGTCCCGCCGTGATCAATCTTGATCGCCAGACCGCCGCGACCAATCCGCTGCGCGTAGGCGACAACACCATCCGCGGCCGCCAACACAGGCGTCCCCTTGCGAGCGCGCAGGTCAATGCCCTGGTGCTTTTTGCGCTGCTCATCCCAATCGTCGACCGGGTCCCACCGGTTGCCGAAGCCGCTCGTGACCACGCTGCTCGCCAGGGGCCACACGTACCGAATGCGGGTCTGCGCCAGGATCAACGGCAGGTCGAAAGTGTCCGCCGGCGGTGAAGCGAACGGCGAGTCCGAAAGCTCACAGAGGGCAGGCAGCTCTTCAGGCCGTAGGTCCTCGGCAAGCTCCCAGTTCACCCGCGATGCGACTCGCAGCACGCTGGGCGCGAGCACGTGGGCCGGCGCAAGCACCACTCCCACCGTGGCCACCAACATCGCCAGACGAGACGCGCGCAACGCACGCCGCAGCCAGGACCGTGGGCGTCCCATCGGGGCAACAGGAGCGCGGCCAGGCAACAGCCAACGGGCGCTCGAGATGGTTTCGGTGCTTGGACGCGACATGAGCTCAGTGCCGACAGGCTTCGAAACGTCTCTTCATCCCTCACCTACCTGCTCAGAGGCAAGCTCACCCCGGTTTTCGAAACCGTTCGATGACGCCGGGGCGGAATGTTGTGAAGGAACCAGACGCACATTGACATACGACGGGTTTGCAGTTTCAGCGACGTTTGCCGGCGGGTGCCGGCTTCTTCTTTGGAGAAATGATGGTCACCCGGCTCTTGGAGGCAATGGGCGGACGGGCACTGAGCTTCGCCTGCTTCACGCGCCGCGCCTTGAGCTGATCCTTCAGGCCAGGGGCGGTGAGGTCCACGCGCACAGTGCGCATGCGGTAAGCGAGGTCATCGCGGAACGCCCCGTTCGACACCGCGGTGTCCGGGTTATTCGGCAGCGCGACGATGATCTTCGGCCGCTCGTCCTGGTGAAGCAGGCACTGGAGAATCTTTGCCTGCGCGTCCAAGGGAAACTGCGCCGTGTTGGAGACGTAGACAACGCCGCGAGGAGACGACAATGCCTTCGGCAGCTCTTCTGGCGTGGTGACCGGAAAGAACGGACCCTCACCCGCGAGGTGAGCGCTGGCTTCTTCCGCCCACGCTCGACGGTCCGCTTCACTTCCGCCATACAGCAGCACGGCGCTTCGGTTCTTGACGAGCTCCGCTTCGCTGTAGCTTTGGCTCATAAGGTCGCTCTCCCCGTGTGTGAAAAGCGGACGGGACCCTAGCGACTTAAGATGTAGGTGTCACTCCTTCCCCCGTCAGTGTCGCAACAGAGGGCCGAAGGCGATGACAATTTCTCCAATGATTAAGAGCACTATGGTCGTCTCCAGCAGGAGAGACCTGTCGGTATCAAGCTCTCCTTTGAGCAGTTGATAGACGTTCGCCAGCATCTGTTGCTTGCGGGTGACGGACGCCTGCCAGGCCCGGATGCGCAGCCGCTTCACGGAGGCCTCGTAGACCTTGGCGAGATAAAAATCGCCGATGATCTTGAGCGAGTTCTCCACGCGCTCGATGAACTCCGACATCTCCAAGACGAGGGCAAGGACGCGTCGCGCGAGCAGTTTGTACGGGCTGCGAACGATGGAATGCCAGCTGCGGCGCTTGCGCTGCACCTCGTCGTAGATGGCGAGCACGTTCTTGTCCAAGACGTCGTCGTAGTAGCGAAGCTCAAGCAGCTGCGCGTTGCAGATCTCCAACACGTCCGGAATGTCCGAACTCCCCGAAGGCTCGTAAACAAACGCGCTGTTCCAGTCGACCACGGCGAGATCATTCTCACGGTAACTGAACCGGTGCTGAGTGACTTCGCCGCGTTCGCGCTCTGAGAGCTCCGCGCCACCCGTTTCGCCGAGGAGCAACCGCGCCAGATCCGCGCCGTGAAACAGCTCATTCGCGGACGGGTTGCCAACAATCTTCTCCACGAACGTCACCGTGTAGCTCTCACTCTGTTCCCAGAGGTGCGGATCCTCCACCGCCGCTTCCACGCTTTTGCGCACGCCCTCAATCAGTGAGAGCGTGAGCTGATCCACCGCGGCGCTGTCGTAGAGCTCATCCGCAATGGCGATGAGCTGATCAAACGACGTGTTCGGCTGCACCGGCACTCGGACGATGATCGACACCGCGCCGTGATCAAAGATCCTCGCCACCGCCTTCACCGTCACCGCGCCTTCACGCAGCGGCAGCGGTTGATCTCTCAGCTCCACCGTGAGTGGCGGATTGGGCAGCAGCAGGTACTGCGAGTTTTCCCGGTTCAGCTTGAGCCGCTGGGCGTCCGCGCTGAGCAGCGACCTGGCCTTCTCCAAAGAGATTTCATCCGCGATGTCGTAGATGCGGTAACAGAGGACGCTGGCCTTCTCGAGGACGAAGGGGCTGGGCATGGTTTTTTCGTGGGACTGAACCGGTGACTCTAGGCCGCTAAACGCCGAAGACACAGGCAGAAATCGCCGGCGCAACTGGTGTGGGTGTGGGCTCGAAAATGGGAGAAGCCACCCGCGGAGCCAAAACCCCATGTCGTTCACCGGCGATGAGTCGCCCCTTTCGATCATCCTGTACCGCTTGGAAGATCACGAGTTCGTCTCCGGGGACACTCTGGGTGCACTGGAGTGCTGGAAGTGCGGACAGCGCAGCTCCATCCCCGCGGTGAAGGCGGCGATCAACAGCGGCACCCGGCTCTACGAGAGCTGCCCTAACGAACGCGCCATCGTGAACCCCGAAGACCGGTGCAACCTCTGCGCGCGCGAGATGTCTCGGTCGTACTTGGATTTCTACACGGGTCACGATCCCATCGAACGCGACCTCTGCCGCGACTGCCGTCCCCACCACGCCAGGCTTGCGGCGGAGTGGTCTCAGAGCACTTTCTGACAGCTGCGTGGTAGTTAGCCGCGCAATGAACTTCACCGACAAGGTCGTGGTCGTGACGGGCGCCAGCGCCGGCATTGGCGAGGCTTTGGCGTTGGAGCTGGACAAGCGCGGAGCCACTCTGGTCCTCGCCGCACGCCGAGCGGATGCATTGAAGGCCGTCGCCGACAAACTGCGCGGTCGCAAGCTCACCATCCCCACCGACGTCACCATGCAAGCGCAGGTCAAAGCCCTGTTCGAAGCGGCAATGAAGGAATTCGGACGGGTCGACGTCTGGGTCAACAATGCCGGCCGAGGCATCTCCCGCGGGGTGCTGGAGCTCACCGACGCCGACGTGGATGAGATGATGAAGGACAACCTCAAGTCCGCGCTCTACGGGATGCAGGCCATCATCCCGCACTTCAGGGAGCGCAAGCAGGGCGCGCTGGTGAATGTATCGTCCTTGCTCAGCCGCGTTCCCGTTATGGCGCCGGTGCGATCGGTCTACAGCGCGTCCAAGGCGGCGCTGAACTCGCTCACTGAATCGCTGCGGGCGGAGTTGGCGCAGGCCTTCCCGGAGATTCTCGTCTCGGTGGTGCTGCCGGGCGTGGTGGCGACGGAATTTGGAAACAACGCTCTCGGTGGCGGCGCGAATTCTCGAAGCCTGCCTGACGCGCAGACCGCGGAAGAAGTGGCGCGAGCGATCGCCGACGGAATCAGGGCGCGGAAGGAGGACATCTACACGCGACCCGAAGGAATAGAGCCCGTGCTCAGGTATCTGAAAAAGCTCGCATGACTTGTTTGCTGAAAGCCAACGCGGTTCTCCTGCTCCCCCGTTTGAAGAAACCCGCATGATTCCTCTGCTCCTCCTCCTCGCTGTTGCCCCGAAACCTCCACCGGAGCCAGAACCGTTTCCGCCTTTCGCGGAGGCGTTCGCGCGCAGCAAGGCCAAGCCCCTCAGCGAGGCTGAGATCGCAGAAAGGATCGCCGCCGGCGGCAAGCGCTACCTGCAGCGGCCGATGTCGGATCTGCCCAACCTGAAAGAGGCCACCATCGCGGATCTGATGTGGCCCCGGCGCTCGGAGCAGCTCGCGTTCCCCACGGTGCTTCCCGGCGCGGCCGCTGTGACCTCGTTGGCGATGAACCAAGCCGCGCTCGAAAAGATTGAGCAGGGCGAAGCGCTCTTCCGCGAAGGCAAGCTGGAAGACGCGGGGAAGATTTACCGGGAAGCGCTGCAGACCTGTCCCGAGTGTTACCTCGCGTGGATCCAGATCGGCGAAGTGGCGCGCGCGACCAAACAGCTGGGCGATGCGCTGACTGCGTACGACGCGGCGATCAAGCTCAACCCGCACGACTACCGGCCTTATTTCTACAAAGGCCTGGCCCTGCTTCAGAAGGATAAGCCGCTCGAGGCAGTTGCTCCCTGGAAGGCCTCGCTCGCGCTGCACCCGCGCAATCCGGCGGTGATGGAGCTGGTGAAGAAGAACGACAAGAAACTGCGGCTCATCTCCTTACCGGATGTGATCCGTCCGCGCGTCTACGTGAAGGACCGAGTGACGCGCGTGGAGATCTATTTTGATCCCGCGGTGGGTGCACACTGGCTGGCGTACGGACGGTGCAAAGCGCTGTGGCTGGGCGACGAAAACCACCGCTTCGACGTGACCGGCGTCGCCGCGCACCGCTTCTCCGCCGCGGAGGAGCTGGAGTGTCTGGGCATCCTCGTCTCCAGTTGGGAGGCGTCGAAAGTCGAAGACCCCATCGTGGAGAGAATCTCTCAAGTGCTCAGTGACAAGAGCGGCGTGGAGTTGGTGTTGTATGAGCTCGCCTCCCGAGTGAACCCGCACGTGACGCTCAACCTCTCCAAAGGTGAGCGGATGACCTTGGAGCGCTACATCACCAAGTACGTCCTGCCGAAGAGCTAACACCCTTGTCCTCAACCGCTCACACCCGCTTTCACGCCTGGATGGGCGCGCGCCCCGTGGTGCTCGCGCCTATGGAGGATGTGAGCGATCCGGTCTTTCGTCGACTGTGCCGCAGCGTGGGGGCGGACGTCTGCGTCACCGAATTCGTGAACGTGGACGCGTTGACCTCGTCGTGTGCGAAGGCCCTGAAAAAGATCGAGCTCGCCCCGGAAGATCAACCGACGGGGATTCAGATCTACGGCAGCGACCCGGGCACGCTGATGGAAGCGGCGCAGATCGCCGAGCGCGCGTCACCGGCCTTCATCGACATTAACTGCGGCTGCTGGATTCCCCGCATCGCCAAGCGCGGCGCGGGAGCAGGCTGGCTCAAAGATCCGGACCGGATGGTGGAGATGGCGGATCAGGTGGTGCGCGCCGTCTCGTTGCCCGTCACGGTGAAGACGCGCATCGGCCTGGGCACCGAACACACCCTGCCCATCGTGGATCTGGCGCGCCGCTTGGAAGACGTGGGCGTGCAAGCGCTCGCACTGCACTGCCGCACCGCGAACATGCGCCACACCGGCAACGCCGACTGGAGCTGGGCGCGACGCGTGCGCGAAGTCGTGAAGATGCCGGTGCTGGTCAACGGAGACATCCGCAGCGCGGAGGATGCCAAGCGCGCGCTCGAGGAGACCGGCTGTGCGGGCGTCATGGTCGGCCGCGGGGCCATGGATTACCCTTGGGTGTTTCGGGAAGCGCGCGGGTTGCTCGATACCGGAGTGCAACTGCCTGCGGCGTCAGTGGAAGAACGCGTCGCCTTCTGCAAGCGGCAGCTCTTGGAGAACGTGGAAGCTCGCGGGGAGAACAACGGCGTGCAGTGCATTCGCCGTCACCTCATGGGCTACTTCGGCTCACTCCCTGGCGGCATCGACCTGCGCAATACACTCAACCAGACCGGCGGGCTGAACGACTGC
>JBQTKE010000394.1:0-5793 GCA_052386435.1 Myxococcaceae bacterium | reverse complement strand
AGCAGGGAGGTATGGCGGGCCTCGTCACCATGGAGGACCTGGTGGAGGAGTTGGTAGGCGACATCTTCAGCGAGCACGAGCAGGCTCTTCCAGACGCCTTCCAAAGAGAGCCGGACGGCTCGGCGGTGGTCGCCGCGACGATGGCGATTCGCGACGTGAACCGTGAGCTCTGTCTGGACCTGCCTGAGGAAGGCGATTGGACCTCCCTCGGAGGGCTCTGTCTGATGCTCTCCGGGCACATTCCCGTCGTCGGCGAAAAGATTGTCACGCCCAACGGCGTGGTCCTCGAAGTGGTCGATGCCTCGGCTCGCCGCGTCCGTACGGTTCGCATTCGATCCCCGTCGCAGGCGGGTGAGTAGTGGGTGTGCCCTTCACCAGCGCCACGATCTCTTCGAATCGTTTTGGAACGACGAAACCAGAAGGCACGCCCGAGCCCAGGCCAATGCCATGGCCAACAGCGCCAGGCCTCCGATCGCGCCCTGGATCAGCGGACGCGACGCCGCCACAAAGGCAAACTGCCGCGACCCATGGTGGGTCGCACTGCGACGAGAAGGCGGGGGTACTGCGTGCAAGATCAGAAGCCTCTCCCTCTTCCACGGTCCCGGGATCGAAAGAGCTCGGACGGTAGCCGCTGCTTCCCTTCTTCAACCCATTTGCGGAATCATGGTGTAATGGTGTATACAAGTACACCTCATGGCCCTGAACATTAAAAACAAGGAAGTTGAGGAACTTACAAGAGAATTGGCAGAGGCGACGGACCGATCTCAGGTCGAGGTGATGCTGGTCGCGCTGCGAAAACTGAGGGCGGAGATTCACTCCGAGCAGTCAAAGCACATTGAACGAAAGCGGCGGGCGCTGTTCGGCTGGATCGCAGAGCTGCGCCGCTCCCCCATCGTTCCAGTCGTTAGTCGTGAGGATGCTGAGGCAGAGCTCTACGACGATTCCGGACTTCCCAAGTGATGGGTGTCGTTGTTGATACCTCGGCGATCGTCTCGCTGCTGCTTCCCGACGAGGACGCCGACTTCTTCGCGGTGGAGCTGTCCGAAGCCGCCGAGGTGTTCGTTGGCTCTCCAACGGCGCTTGAGTGCGCGCTGGTTCTCGAACGACTCTTTCCCCGTCTGGGGAGATCTCGGTTTGATGAGTGGCTTACTCGAACGAGTGCTCAGATTGTTCCGTTCACGGAACACCACTTTCGAAGCGCACACGATGCGTTCCTTTCGTTCGGCAAAGGGCGACACCGCGCGGGCCTCAACTACGGCGATTGCTTGAGCTTCGCCGTCGCCGCCGTTGCCGATCTCCCCCTGCTGCAAAAGGGCGACGATTTTCCCCTCACCTCGGGGATTGCGTTGCTGAATCCGAAGCTCAGACCGGACCGGCCAGGAGGGCCTTGAGCCAGAGGTCCTACTAAGGAAGCCATTCACGCCGTCCAAACGCGCCGCGAGACTGAAGCCCCTGACTCGAGTACAGCGCCTACGGATTCACAGGCGGCCCGAGGCGCTGGGCAAGCTTGGCGGAGATCGCTCCGTACAATCGGTTCTTCGCCTGGGTCACGCTGAGCGGCTCGGGCGCTTGCGGATTCGCGCCGGGGGGAAGCCAATGGGCGAGTCCACTCGGCTGAACGTGGACATGCATCTGTTTCACCTGGAGATTCGTAGGCGGATGGATGAACACCTTCGACGGCGCGGCACCGGCCACATCTTCGAACACCTTCGACGCCGTCTCCGCCACTTGAGCCAAGTTGTCGAGCTGCGCGCCACTCGCTTGGGTGGGGAACGAGAACGGACGCTTGGGCACGACCAGCGCCTTGGGTGACGGATGAAACAGATCCACGATCACCATTAGATCCTTGTTCTCCCAGAGCACGCGTTCCTTCGCGCGCGCCTGTGGATCATTGAGCGCGATGGGCATGAAGGGATCTCTCAATCCCCGAACCCGGGGCGTCTCGGAACGGATCAAGTCCGTGATCGTCTGCTTTCGACGCTGGGGGGTCGCATCCAGAACCGCCAAGTGCCGAGGAATGATCGGCGCGGCGACGTTGTGCGCGACCACGTACGCTTCCCATCCAGACAACTCTCGCCCCGCCTGCGCGGTCGCGTCTTGGATCGCTTGAGCAATCTCCGGCGCCAGCTCTTGAAATGCAGCCTGCTCCGCCGCGGCCTCGACGCTGGCCTGCTCCCAGTCTTTAAGAAGCTGAATGCCCTGGGGAGTCGCCGGGGTTCTCGAGGAAACCGCAGTGACGGTCGGGGTATTCGCTGGACCCGTCGGGGGAGTGGGCTGAGAGGTACCAATCGTGGGCATGTCGACTTATCCAGCCGCACTGCCCGTTGTTGCTTTGTCGCGTCGATTCGCGTGGTCGATTCGCGTTTCGGCCAGAAACTTTCACGCACGGTCCGCGACCATCTCTCCGTATGAGCATCGCCATCCGCCCCGCTGTGATCTCCGGTCCGTCCGCAATCTCTGACACTGACCGCGCGCCCCAGTCCTACGCAGCCATTGACTTCGGAAGCTCCAGCGCGGAGCTTTTGGTCCAGCGTCGCGACGCCAAGGGTCAACTGCGCACCGTGCTCGATAAGAAGTTGAGCACCGCGCTGGGCAAGGACATTGGTCCCGACAAGCTCCTTCCACTGGAGAACCGCGAGCGCGGGTTGGAAGTGCTGCGAGCTTTCCTCGCGGACGCCGCGCGCTTCGGCGTGAAGCCCGAAGACGTGGAGCTCATCTCCACCGCGGTGATGCGCAACACGCTCAACGGCGCGGAGTACGCCCAGCAGATTCGCGACGAGGTGGGCATCAAGCGCGCGCGCATCCTCAGCGGTGAAGAGGAAGCACAGCTTGGCTACCAGGGCGCGGTGAAAGGCGCCGTGAAGAACGAGTCCCAGAAGCTGGCCACGCTGGACCTGGGCGGCGGAAGCTTCCAGCTCGCGATCGGCACTGGCAACCGCTTTGAGAAGGGCGGCTCCACCCAGATCGGCAGCAATTACATCGTCGAGAACCTGTTGAAGCGCGGGGTTCTGACGTCCGAACAATTCGCCGCTGCCGACACCGCGCTGAAGGAGCTCGCGCCGCTGCCGTTGCCGGTGGAGCAAGTCAAAGGTCGTGAGGTCGTGGCGGTGGGCGGCGTCGCCAACTTCCTCGGCGCACACCTCGGCAAAGCAGTCGTCACGCGCGACGAGGTGGAGGCCCTGCGCCGGTCACTCGGCTCCATGTCGCTTGAAGAACGCGGAGAAACCTGTCGAGCCGGTAAGGATTCCACGACTCTCTCCGCGCTCGGAATCGACACCGTGGAACGCGGCTATGAGTACGGCGTGAAAGTCCCCTCGTCCCTCACGTTGATGGTGCACGTGATGGACGGGCTGGGACTGGACTGGCTGCGGATCGGCGACACCGACGCGCGCGACGTGCTGGTCGCTCAGGCCGCGGCGAGAGACACCGCAACTTCAAAGCCCGCACCCAAGATCGGCTGGGGCAACGAGAGCGTCTTCGAAGGTTAAAGAGAGCTCGCAACAGAAAGCGCGCGAGTCCCAATTAGAAGGGACAAACGCGCACTTTGCGCCGCCGAATTCAAGGGAAAGCGGTGAAGTCCTGCCCGAGTTTTTGACTCGTACAGCCTACGCACGCGGGCCCGGTTCGCGAAAGTCGGAAGACGTGCACGAAGCCCGGCCGTTGCTTCTTCCAACCCTGACCGTCGCAGCCGAAAGACTGAACATCTCGCCCTGCTTGCATTGCACAGAGAGAACGGCGTTTAACCTACTCGTGGGTAAGTCGAGTCGAGAACCTTCCATCACCATGTTGGTGCCGTCGGCCCTCCGAGCCGCGGCTGAACGCAAAATTGATACATCGCGTTTAAAAGAGTCTCTCGGCCTGCCGAGTACGGTCGAGTCCGCGCGGCAGGCGCTGGTCCCCCTCGACAAGCAGGGTGAAGTGCTGGAAGCGCTGGGGCGCGAGACAGATGATCTCCTCTTCGGCGCGAGACTCGCCTCGCAACATGTCCGCGGTGAATTTGGATTAACCGAGTATCTGTTTCGCACCGCTCACAACGTGCGTGAAGCGCTGCGTGCGGTGGCGCGTTTCTCCGGCATGGCGAACAGCGCGCTGCACCTGGACTTCGTGGAAGGACCGCGCCACTTTGGGATCTACACCGAGCTCAGCCTGGGACGGCAGTGGAACGAATGGCTGATGGGCTTCTTCGCGCAGCTCTTGGCGGACGTATTGCCTCCGGGCGCACTGACGAATGTCACCGTGCGCTTGGCCCACCCGCGCCACACGGAGCACCGACAACTGCTGGAGGTCCTTCTCATCTCCCGCGTGGAATTCAACGCGCCGGCCAACAGCATCATTCTTCCCGCGGCGCTGGCGGTGGCGCCGCTCACCACGTCAGATCCCATGCTCCACGCAATCCTCGTCGAGCACGCGGAGCGCACGATCCTCGCCGTGCATGACGAGAGCCCGTTCCTGATGAATGTGCGCGAATACGTGCGCCACGAATTGCCGCACGCGCTGCCCACGCTGACCGGCGCCGCGAAGGCGCTGGGTGTGTCTCCGCGCTGGCTGCAACGAAAATTGGCCACTGAAAGAACCTCGTTCCAAAGCGTGGTCACCGCGGCCCGCATCACCGGAGCGAAAGACCTGCTGCGCCGGCACCACAAGGTGCTCGAGGTGGCGTTGACGCTGCACTACTCAGACCCCACCGCTTTCACCCGCGCCTTCCGTCGCGAGACCGGCGTCACCCCCGCGCGTTTCCGAGGCGAACGGGCGGGTATGGACATGTCTCCTCCAGTGCGACATCAATAGACCACTCCCAGTGCGAGCCCGTGCGGATTTCCCAGTGCTTCAGGGCGCTTGAGGGGGGTCCTACACGGAATGCTTATTGCGAGAGAATCCGGAATGCGTGCGTCTGCCCTCTGGATCCTAATCGCCCTCGCGGCGCTCTCCGCTCACTGCGAAGGACGGAGCTCCACCAACGAAGTCGAAAAGAACCCGAGCACGGACGCGACGCCGGCGAGCAACGCTCCCCCTCTCCAACTCAACGGCACCGTGCCAGTGATGGACGAGCAGAACGTCCCGCTCGATACCAATCTCCTCTTTGAGTTCTCCGACACCATGCAAGCGGAGTCGGTGACCTTCGTCAGCGAGCCTGAACATCCGCTGGGCGCCCCGCTCTGGAGCAAAGGAGATCTTCTGGCAACCGTGGCACCGCTCAACCCCTTCGCTCCCGGCGCCACGTACCGCGTGAATGTGTCCGGGATGGGTCGCGACGGACGCGCGCTCACCGGTCTGCATGCCGTGACCTTCACCACCGCCTCCAGCACCTCGCTGGGGCCTTCCATCCTCAACACCTTTCCCACCAACGGTGACTCGCGCGCCGCTCTGGACGCCACCCTCTCCGTTCTATTCGCGCGCACGATGGACACCATCGACGTGCGCCTGGCGGTGTCACCGTTCGTGGATCTGGGTCTGCCGGTGTGGAGCGAAGGCGATCGCAGGCTGACCTTCCCCACGCCGCTCTCTCCGTTCCGTCCGAACACCCGCTACGTCGTGAACATCAGTGGAACGGATCTCGCCAACACCACGCTGCCTCCCGACACGGGCTTTGTCTTCACGACGGTGGATGTGCCGGACACCGTCAAGCCGGTCGTCACGGGAGGCTCGCCCACCGTAGGCACCAACAGCGTCCCCACCAACGCGATGGTCTCGCTGACTTTCTCCGAGCCGATGAATCAGCCTTCGGTCGAGGCCTCGTTCTCCTTGAGCCCGCCCGTTCCTTGCGCGTTCACCTGGGTGAGCAACACCGTCACC
>JBQTKE010000393.1:0-16370 GCA_052386435.1 Myxococcaceae bacterium | reverse complement strand
ACCAGCTCGTGGGTGCGAGCCTCCAACGAGCGACGCGCCTCGAACTCCCGCTCGCGCAGTGCCACCGAGCGGTTCGCGGCGATGATCGCAACCACCTCCGTCACCATCAGCAGGTAAACGCGCAGCTGAAAGTCCGGGGGAGGAACGCTGAGCAGCGGCGGCAGCACGAAGAGAAAAAGAAAGAAGGCGCAGGCGGGGATGATCTCTTTGAGCCGCCACGGAAAGAGCAGGCCACAGCCCAGCACCACCAAGTTGATCGCGCCCTGCTGCCGCAGCCCCCACTCGCCACTCTCCAACATGAACAGGATCGCGCCCGCGCTGCCGATGATCGCCACCGCCAACGTCTGCCAGATGCCGGTGACCCGCGACTGTTTCTTCGCGTAGGTGCTGAGAAAGATCCCCGTGAACAACACACCCAGCCCCAAGCGAATGGGGAGCGGGTTGTGCGTGTCTTCAGCGGATTGAGAGCGAGCCAGTCCCCCCAGCGGGGCGATCAGCGCGGCGATACCACTGGCCCAGCGGGCCTGAGTCAGCAGCAGCCGCTGCCGGTACTGTTCAAACGATTGAGCGCCATCCAAGCGCTGTCGCTTTTAGACGAAGCGCGCCTTGGGTCAACTGAACGCCAAGCCCCTTCGTCGCGAGCCGTGCACTCAAGCGGAGGTGTAACCGCTGAGGTGATTCAAAAAGGCCATTCGCACGTCCTCCGGTACATCCACCGTGACGAACGTGTCCAAGTTGAGTGCCACGGTCACGATCTCCACCTCCGCGCACAGCGTGTCGGTCTCGCCCAGATAGAGCCGGTAGGCGTTGGTGAGCGCGCTCTTCCCCATCTTCACCGTCTCCATCACCACCCGGCAGACGTCGCCAAAGCGCAGTGGTGATTTGAAATCTGCCTCCGCGTGCACCGACGGAAACCCGACCTTCCGCTGCTGCAACATCACCGAGTACGGCGTCCCCGCTTCTTTCGCGAAGAAATCTTCGAACGCCTGATGGCAGTAACCGAACAAGCGCGGGAAATAGACGATCCGCGCGTAGTCCACGTCGTCGAAGCGAACCGGAATGCGGTGAACGTAGGCCATGCGCTCGCTCCTCGATGTTTAGACGAACGCGTCCAGTCCGGTGATCGCTTTGCCCAGGATAAGTGTGTGCACCTCGTGGGTGCCTTCGTAGGTGAAGACCGACTCCAGGTTCAGCATGTGACGCACCGGGGGGTACTCGTCGGTCACGCCGTTCGCGCCGTAGATGCTGCGCGCGCTGCGAGCAATGTCCAACGCCGCCTTCACGTTGTTGCGTTTGGCGAGGGAGACCTGCGCGGGCGAGACCTTGCCTTCGTCCTTCAAGCGCGCCAGCCGCAGCGAGACCAGCTGCGCTTTGGTGATCTCTTGCAGCATGTCCGCCAGCTTCTCCTGCGTGAGCTGGAAACCGGCGATCGGCTTGCCGAACTGGATGCGCGAGAGCGCGTACTCGCGAGCGCCCTCGAAACACGCGATCGCCGCGCCCGTGACCGCGAAGGCGATCCCGGCCCTAGCCGTGTTGAGACACGAGAGCGGACCGCGCAGCCCTTGCACCTTGGGCAGCATGTTCTTCGCAGGGAGGCGAACGTCCTGGAACGACAGCTCGGAGGTGTACGACGCGCGCAGCGAAAACTTGCCGTGGATCTCAGACGCCTTGAAACCCGGCATCCCCTTCTCCACGAGGAAGCCGCGGATCGAATCGTCGCCGCCGTCGTCGACTTTGGCCCAGACCACCGCGACGTCCGCGATCGTCCCGTTGGTGATCCACATCTTGCTGCCGTTGAGGACGTAGTGGTCGCCGTCCCGACGCGCGCGGGTGCGCATACCGCTCGGGTCAGAGCCGAAGTCCGGTTCCGTCAGTCCGAAGCAGCCGATGATCTTCCCCTTCGCCATGCCCGGGAGAAAGCGCTCCTTCTGCTCATCCGAGCCGTAGGTATGAATCGGGTACATGCACAGAGAGCTCTGCACGGACGCGAACGAGCGCAGGCCTGAGTCACCGCGCTCCAACTCTTGAAGAATCAGCCCGTAGGTGACGTTGTTCATCCCCGCGCAGCCGTAGCCCTGAAGGTTCGCGCCGAAGACGCCCATCTCCGCCAGCTTGGGAATGACCTCAACCGGAAAAGTACCGTTGCGGAAATGCTTGCCGACGATGGGCAGGTACTCGCGATCGATGAACTGAGCGACCAGATCACGCGCCGCCTTCTCTTCGGGGCCAAGCAGGTCGTCGAGTCGATACAGGTCGGTGATTTCCGCGCGAGGCATGGTGCGTCTCCGGTATAAGAAGCGGGCTGGCGCCTTCTAGCGGATCTCGTAGGCTGCGCGCCATGAACGCACCCGCACGAATCGCCCTCGTCACCGGAGCCAGCCGCGGCATTGGACGCGCCGTGGCGCAGCGCTTCCTAAAAGACGGGTACGAAGTTTGGGCCTTGGCGCGGAGCGAAGCGGAGTTGCACAGCTTGGCCATGGACGGAGGGCACGTGCACCCCCTCACCGCGGACATGGCGGATCCCGCCCAAGTTCTTGCCGCGACCGCGACCATCCTCTCGCGTGGGCCGACCCCGTCGGTGCTGATCAACAACGCCGGCATCGCGGCCGCCGCGCCCATCAGCAAGGTGTCGCTGGAGGAGTTTCAGCGCATGCAGACGATCAACGTGACCGCGCCCTTTCTACTTTGCCGAGAGTTGATCCCCGCGATGGTCAAGGCGGGTGGAGGACGCGTGATCAACATCGCGTCCACCGCCGCGCACAAAGGGTTCAAGTACTCCGCGCCGTACTGCGCGTCTAAACACGCGTTGTTGGGAATGACTCGAGCGCTGGCCGTGGAGTTCGCTTCCAAAAAAGTCACGGTGAACGCGGTGTGCCCCGGGTGGACCGACACCGCGCTGCTCGCCGCGTCCGCGGCCAGCATCTCGAACGCGACCGGGCGATCAACTGAGGAAGCGCGAACCACGCTCGCGCAGCTGAACCCCATGGGCCGGTTGATCAGCCCGGAAGAAGTGGCCGAGTTGTGCTTCTTTCTCGCCTCGCCTGCGGCAGCAGTCGTCACCGGCGCAAGCTACCTCATGGATGCCGGCGAAACTGTCTGAGCCCGCACCACTTCGAGCGGTTGCCCAAGCTCGCTCGGTCCGGACTCGCGCGACGGAGTGCGGAGGCCTTGCTCCCCCTCTACGCACGCAGCCCGTTCTCTCCCAGACTGACACTCAAAAGTCTGATCAAAAGTGAGTTCAGTTTTGCTGAGAATGCAGCCGGCGCCGATTCGCGCGCTGGCTCCGTGATGGATGCCGGCGAGGTGGTGTGAAAGAGTCCGCCGCCTCATGAGCCACCGACAGATTCAACCTGCGACCTGGGCGCGGCCGCGCGGCTACGCCAACGGGGTCCTCGCCGAGGGCACCAAGACGCTCTTCATCGCCGGACAGATTGGCTGGGATCCCACGCGTACCGAGCCCACTTTCCCCAACACGTTCGCGGCGCAATTCGATCGCGCGCTCGGCAACGTCGCTGCCGTGCTCAAAGAAGCGGGCGGATCACCCGAGCACCTGACGCGTGTGACTGTTTACGTGACGGACAAACGCGCTTACCTCGCGGCGATTAAGGACGTGGGAGAGTCTTGGCGCAAACACCTGAGCAAACACTTCCCCGCGATGACGTTGGTTCAGGTCGCGGCGCTGCTAGAAGATGCCGCGCTGGTGGAGATTGAAGCCACCGCAGTTCTCTAAGGAGAGAGACCCATGGGAATCAGCAAGGCGAGCGCGGAGTGGCAAGGTGGATTCAAGACCGGCAAGGGTGTGATGCGACCTGCGCACGGCGGCGAGGCGAGCTTCTCCCTGGTGTCGCGTTTTGAAGGTCAGGCCAGCAGCAACCCTGAAGAGTTGATTGGCGCGGCGCTGGCGGGTTGTTTCTCCATGGCTCTGACGGTCGGCCTGGAGCAAGCGGGCCTCAAGCCTACCGGCGTGAAAACCGAAGCCAACGTGAAGCTGGACAAGCAGGGCGAAGGTTTCGCGATCACCGGCATTGAGCTGACCACCGTCGCCTCGGTTCCCGGCGTGGACGCGCAGAAGTTTCAGACCATCGCGGAGGAGACGAAGAAGAACTGCCCCGTCTCCAAGGCGCTGACCGGAACCACCATCACGCTCAACGCGCGACTGGGCTAACGTCGTTCGGCAATGGCCTTCCTCGACGACGTCCTCGGGCACAACGCGCGCTGGGTCGAAGCGCGCAACCGTCCGCTCAGCAAAGTCCCGCAGAAGAAGGTGGTCATCTTCACCTGCATGGACACGCGGCTGGTGGACTTCCTGGAGCAGGCCATGGGTCTGGGTCGAGGCGACGCCCAGGTCATCAAGAACGCAGGCAACACCTGGGTGGATCCCGGCGGCGGGGTGATTCGCAGCCTCGTCGTCGCCATCTACGCGCTGGGATGTGAAGAGGTCTTCGTCATTGGTCACACCGACTGCGGCATGGCGCAGATTGACGAAGCAGCGCTGAAGAAGCGGATGAGCGAGCGCGGCGTGCAACCTGAAGCCATCTCTTCGCTTCAGCCAGATTTGCACTCGTGGCTGGGCGCGTTCAGCAATCCCAAAGACAACGTGCAGCGCGTCGTCGAATTGATCCGCACCAATCCCCTGCTCCCACGCGACCTGCCCGTAGCGGGGCTGATGTTTGATCCTGTGAGCGGCCAACTTCGCCCCGTGGGGGAGCGCAAGGCGTAAAAGTCGGTGCTAAGAGGTGCCCCTATGGCACCCAGCTCTTTCGGCTTCGAAATCAAAGACCGCGTGGGAGTGATCACCTTCACGCGCCCGGACATGCTCAACGCGCTGACCTTCGGGGTCTACCGTGAGCTGCGCGATCTCTTCTTCGACTTGGAGCGCGACGACCGCGTGAAGTCCGTTGTCATCACCGGACAGGGCCGCGGCTTCTGCTCCGGCGGAGACGTGAACTCGATCATCGGCGAGCTCTTCGCGCGCGACGTGCCCGGCCTTGTCGACTTCACGCGAATGACCTGTGACTTGATCAAGAACATGCGCGCGCTGCGCAAGCCGATTGTCGCGGCGTTGAATGGAACCGCAGCGGGAGCGGGAGCGGTGATCGCGCTCGCCTCCGACCTGCGCGTCGCGTCTGAGAAAGCGAAGATCGCGTTCCTGTTCGTGAAGGTCGGCCTCGCGGGAGCAGACATGGGGGCCGCGTACCTCTTGCCCAAGCTGGTCGGTCTGGGCCGCGCGACCGAACTGCTCTACTTCGGCGATACCATCGACTCGGCGACCGCGGAGAAGTACGGCCTGTTCAACAAGGTCGTCGCGCCGGAGAAAGTGCTCGAAGAGTCGATGGCATGGGCCACGCGCCTGGCCAACGGCCCGACGTTCGCGCTGGGAATGACCAAGGAGCTGCTCAACGGCGAGCTCAACTCGGATCTCTACGGAGCGCTCGATAACGAAGCGCGCGCTCAAGCCGTCTGCATGCAGACCAAGGATTTCCGCGAGGCCTACGACGCGTTCGTGAGCAAACGCCCCGCGCAATTCACCGGTCGCTGATGCCGCGCCGAACCCTGAGGTCGCCATGGCGGAAATTTCTCTCTTACCTCCCGAGCTGCTCGCGCTGCGCGATCAGCTGCGCCGCGCGTTCGAGGTCTTGGAACCGCGAGAAGGTCTGACCGACGCGGAGCGAGTGAATGCGCTCAAGAAACTGGACTGCCAGAAGTACCTCGCGCCCAAGGTGGACGTGCGCACCGTCTGCGTCGTGCGCGAAGAGATGGCATACCGCGATGCCGCGACCGATTCGATCTTCGCGGTGAACGGACTGGGCAGCCCTGCGCTGCTGCTCGCAGGAGGCCACGAGGACACGCTGAAGAAATTGGCAGATGGAAGCGCCCTTTTCGCCTTCGCGCTGACTGAGCCTGAGGCCGGTTCAGATGTCGCTTCGCTCACCACCCAAGCCACGCGAACCGCCGACGGCTATGAGCTCAGCGGACACAAGCGCTTCATCTCCAACGCCGGCGTGGCCACGCACTACACCGTGTTCGCGCGCACCGAAGAAGGTACCAAAGGCATCAGCGCGTTCGCCGTTCCCGCGGATGCGAAGGGTCTGAAGATCCGTCCGATGACGCTGATGGGAGAGCACCCCATTGGAGAGTTGGACTTCGAAGCTGTGCGCGTTCCTGAGAGCGCGCGAATCGGCGCGGAAGGCGCGGGGCTCAAGCTGGCCCTGAGCACGCTCGATGTTTTTCGCTCGACCGTCGGCGCCGCGGCAATTGGAATGGCGCGGCGAGCATTGGATGAAGCGCTCGCGTACACACAGAAGCGCAAGCAGTTCGGCGCGCCCCTCCTTGATCAACAAGCCGTGCAGTTCCTATTGGCAGAGAGCGTGACTGAATTGGAAGCCTCGCGCTTGCTGGTGCACAGAGCCGCCGCGGCCAAGGACGGTGGCGCTGAGCGAATCACCTACGAAGCCGCCGTGGCCAAGCTCTTCGCGACCGAGTCAGCACAGAAGATCATCGACCGCTGCTTGCAGGTCCACGGCGGAAACGGCGTGGTGCGTGGGTTCGCAGTCGAGCGCCTCTACCGAGACATCCGCGCCCTCCGAATCTACGAAGGCGCGTCTGAAGTACAGAAGCTCGTCATCGCCCGGCACCTCGCCAAGGAGGGTCGCGCTCCTTAGCGAGGACGATCGCGCGTTCTCGTTCAGAAGATCGTCGTCGCTCCCCTCGCGCGCACGGCCGCGCATCTGGGTGATCGCAGCGTACGTCGACTCCGCATCGGTCCTGCTGAGCTACCCTTGGCTCGGCACGGGGAAGAACTCTCCCTCGGCGCCGGCGACGCTGGTCTTCATCTTGGCGTCTTCGTCATCACGGTCGAAGCGAAACATCGCGAGCTCTGGCTCCGCCTCGCCCGGGGTGACCGCCCTGCTCAAGCCAACATCCGTGAGCACGAGCTTGTCCGCGTACACGAAGGGTTCATGGGCTTCACGCGTCACGCCTTTCCCGAAGTTGACGGCGCCCGGCTGATGTCCCTGAACCAGGGCATCCACACCCAGCTCTGAGGTGACCAGCTCCACCGTCTCGCGCGATTTCGGTTCAACCTTCTTCGTCCAGGGCTTTGGAGAGAGTCGAGCGTTGACGATGGAATCCGGGTGCGCCACGACTTCGGAAGTGAAGCCGTCGCGGAACACGCCCGCAGCAATGGCCGAGTCGAGCGTCTTCGCCGAGAGACCAAAGGTGTTCCCAGCGTGGGTGATCGCGAGATCGTCCCCGTAGATCAGAAGCCACGGGAGATCCCGCATCCATTGGCCAATCTCATTTCTACCCGTCACCGTGTCCGCAACGTCGAAGCCTGCTTTGATCAGCTCATGCTGGAGCCGCTCCGGGACGTTCCCAGAGAGGAGCGCCTGCTCGTGGTTGCCCATCACTACCCGCAAGTCTCCGCCAGCGGTCTTCGCTTGCTCCTGAAGCTTCATTACCAACACCAACGTCGCGAGCGATTGCTTGCCTTTGTTGATGAGGTCCCCGAGCAGAACAAAATTGCGATCTCCGCCCGTCCAGAGAACGTCCTTGCCGAAGTCCACCTGCGGCGCGTTCACGCCGTCTGAAATGAACTTGGGGCGCGGCAGTGGCTCCGCAATGAAACCTTGTTGCGCAAGAAGTTTGACGAAGCGACCGTAGTCGCCGTGCAGGTCGCCCAAGGCGTGGAGCTGATCCACGGGGTCCAGCCGCACCACGGCTGGGTTGTCATCAAAGTTGCGCCCAACCGCACTGGCGCGCCCCGCCGTTCCCCGAGGAGACCGGATCGGAGAAACCGGACCAGGGACTTTCATTCAGCAGACGCTGCGTGTTCCAACCCAGCGCTCCAAATCAGACGTCTATGTTTAGAATCGGCGTTTCCCACTGCGCACATGCACAGATTCTCGCCGTCGCGCGCTGAAGGGTTTCTCCAGCTGAATTGTCGCAACGGATGAGAAGACGAGAGAGCTGAAGCGTCCCGTTCTGCCCCGAAAACGTGCTCGCGAGCACGTCAGACAACCTCCCCGCGCGTTGTGCCGAAAACTTTTCATCACCCGGGAGTCAGACAACATGGCTGTTGTTAAAGGCGGTCGCGTTTCACCTCGTATTGCACCACCCCGACGGAGCCGTCCGGTCGCCGGGTATGTGCGGGTCAGCGACGCGCGGGTCGCGCGGCTGAAGGCAACAGAGAAGGCAGAGAGCAAACCGGCGAAGCCGATAAAGCAAGAACTGACGCCCCCCATTCGAAACCAGGCGAGCGCGAGCGGTGGAGTGGTAGTTGGCGCGTTCAGCGGTGGCTTGTATTCCCTCGATGCGTTTACGTTTCTGGGGGAGACTGGATTCGGGAACCTGGCGTTCCCACCCACGATCGGGATCACTGCGGCTTTCTCGGCTCTGCTGTTCATTGCTCCGACCGCCCACGCGGCTGGCAATCTTGAGAGGAAAGCCATCCGCGGAATCAAAGGCATTAGAGAGAAGTTCTCGCCCACGGCCGTCTCCGAAAATGGCATCGACGCGAAGCTCTCCGACAAGTTCGACTGATTCGATCAGGCCTTACGCCTGTTCTCTGAAACAGATTCCACCCTGTCGACAGGTGTGACCGCCTGCTTCACATCGTCCAGCGTGGGATCGCTCTTTCGTTTTGAACAGCGCCGCACAGCTCATCACCATGCCCGGGGTACAGAAGCCGCGCTGCAGGGCGTCGTGCGCGATGAACTGTTACGCAGCACGCACGGGCTTCCTTTTCGCCCTCGAACCAGGAGTTTAGGAGCAGCTGCGTCACAATTTCGCTTTGGACCGAAACTCCGTCCCGCTCTGGGTCGACAATCCTCACAGGACTTAAAGCCAAGGAGCTTCGATGTCAGACGGGATTGCTCATATTTTCGGCGGCATGGGTAGCCGACCTACCGAGTACTCGCGCGGTGGCGATCGCACCGACTACAACCGAGCGCGCGACACAGATCTCACGTCCTCTGGCAGCGCCGGCAAGTTGGCGCTGGAGAAGCTCCTCCAGGACAACAACCTCCAGGGCAGCGTCAAGCTGATGCGTGGGAGCGACGCGATCGGCACCCCCATGGCCTACTTCTCGGTGGTCGCGCCTGCTTCGACGGAAGGTCTGATTCAGGCCGCGTTTCCCGGCGGCAAGCTCGGCGGCATCGACATCTACGTGGAGCCGCCCGTGTCTGAAGCCGCGTCTTCCAGCCTCAACGCGCCTCTCCCTGAAGAGCCCCGCCCGTTCAAACGCATCCGCGATTGGTTCCGCTCTTCCTTCGAGTGAGGCTCAGGTCGACGTCGTCTCCGACCAGCGACCTTTGTACTCGTAAGCGCGTTCAAGCTGCTCGTTCAGCGCGGCGATCATCTTCTTGTTCCCGTCCTGCTCGTAGCCCTTGAGCGCCTCCGCGCACGCGGGGATTCGGGCGAGGAAACCGGTGAGCACGCTTTCGCCAAGCTGCTTCGCGTACACGCCGTAACCCAGGGCTTCGAGATAGCGCGCGTTGAGCACCTGCTCAAACTGTCCCTCCACCGGAATGGAGAGCATCGGTTTGTGCAGGTACACCGCCTCGCTCATCAGCGTGTAACCACCACCCGCAATCACGCCGCGCGCGGTGCGCAGATCGTTGATGAACTCCGCTTCGCTGAAGGGTCGATACGTGAGGTTCCCCTCGACGACGTCCTCTTTGATCTCCCGCCTTATCCCGTAAATCCGGCACGGCAATCCGGACTTGCGCAGCAGCTCCGGCAGCGCGGTGTTGCTCGTCGCGGTCTGGTAGACGAGCAGGTGCTCACCCGACTCCGACTTCGCGTCGATGATCTCCTGGCGAAGAATCGACGGCAGCACCGTCGTCCGCTCCTTACGTACCGTCGGGTAGAAGTAGCTGGTGATCAAGTAATGAAAGCAGCCCGGCAGCTTCGACTTCACGATGGAGCGGGTGAGCTCGTAGGAGTCTTCAAACCCCACCAACACCTCTGGCTCGTGCTTGCAGCGGTTGATGATCTGCATGTTATCCACGCTGATCACCGGCAGGAAATGGTTCTTCGCGAACAGATAGCTGAAGGTCTCGAAGTCGCTGATCACGACGTCAGGTTCGAACTTCTCCACCAGCTCCAGATATTTGCGGACGTTCTGGGGCCACCCCGAGATCGCGCCTTTGACGTTCTGCAACAGAGTCTGCCAGCTGCGGACCGAGTTGCCCTCGTAGGCGATGGTCAAACCCCAGATGCCATGGACGTTTTCGAAGCGCTTCTCCAGGTACTGCTGCGCTCGGCCGGAGACGACGATGTGCACCTCATGGTGCTTGCTCAGCTCATCGAGCAGAACGCGCGAACGGGTCGCGTGCCCCATCCCTTCACCCACCACGCCGTAGAGAATTTTCATGCGGAGCAGACGATAGCGCATGGAGCGGAAGCGCTGCGACGGGTGGAGACAAAGAGTCCGTGGAGTCGGTAGGGTGCTCAGACAGATGGCCTCCCCCTCCTCCATTGTTCGCGGCGCCTGGCTGGGTCTGTGCGCCAGTCTCTTCGTGGGTGGCCTGGCGCTGTTGGGTCTGGCGGCGCGGGTGCTCTTGGGGACCACCCACTGCGATGGCCTGTCGCAAGCGGAGTGCTCTCTGGAGCGTGAGGTCTCTGTCTCATTCGTGCGCCGTCAGGCCTTCTTCGGAGGACTTCTGGCGCTGCTCGGCCTAGGTCTCTTTTCGCTGCTGCGCTCCAAGCGCTCAGTCTCCACCACCGGAGTGTGAACGTGTCGCAACGCCTGGACATCCAAGCTCTGCCCGAGTCGCTGAACCTGACCCGCTTCTTCCTCTCCGAGTCCGCCGCGCGCGCGCCGAACGCGCCGGCCCTCTATTACGAAGACAAGGTCATCAGTTATAAAACCCTGGCGGAGCAGGTTGACCGCGCCACCGCGGTGTTCCGCAAGCTGGGCCTGCAGCAAGAGCAGCGCGTGTTGCTGATGCTCCCCGACCAGCCCCAATTCGCGGCCGCCTGGTTCGGCGCGGTGAAAGCGGGCGGTGTCGTCGCGGCGGTCAATCCAGATCAAAAGCCAGAAGAGATCGCCTACTACCTCAACTACACCCGGGCGCAGATCGTGGTGGCGCACGCCTCCGCGCTCACTGCGATTGAGCAAGCGCTGCCCCGCTGCGAGCACCTGCGCCACCTGCTCATCGCCGACGGGCCCGCCGCCAGTCACCTCTCGTTCGAGCAGGAGCTGGACGAGGTCGTGCCGGATCCACGCTTCGCGCCCACGCACAGAGATGATCCCGCGGTGTGGCTCTTCACCTCCGGATCCACAGGTTTCCCGAAGGCGGCGGTGCACAAGCAGCGCGACTTCATCTTCAACGCGCTGACCTTCGCGCAGCCGATCTTGAATTACTCGGCGAAGGACCTCTGCGTCTCGGTACCCAGGCTGGCGTTCGGCTACGCGCTGGGAACCAACCTGCTCTTCCCGCTGATGGCGGGCGGCGCGTCCGTGCTGTTCAAGGACAAGCCCACTCCGGAAAAACTCGCGGACGTCATCCGCAAGCACAAGCCCACCTTCCTGACCAGCGTCCCCACCGCGATCAACGCGATGGTGACTTCCCCTGCCGCAGATGGGCTTGACTTCTCCTCGCTGCGCGTCTGCATCAGCGCGGGCGAGGCGCTGCCTGAAGAGCTCTACACGCGCTGGAAGAAGCGCACCGGCGTGGAGATTCTGGACGGCATCGGCTCGGCGGAGATGTTCCACATCTTCATCACCAACCGCTTCGGCGACGTGAAGCTGGGCTCACTCGGCCGCGTCGTCGAAGGGTACGAAGCGAAGATCTGCGACGACGAAGGCAAAGAGCTGCCACACGGCGACGTCGGGACGCTCTGGATCCGCGGCGGCTCCATCGCGCTCGAGTACTGGCAGCAGTACGAGAAGAGCAAAGACACCTTCCGGGGCGAATGGTGCGTCTCCGCCGACAAGTTCCGGCGCGATGAGGAGGGCTACTTCTACTTCTGCGGCCGCGGCGACGACATGCTCAAGATCGGCGGCAAGTGGCTCTCCCCCGTCGAGGTCGAGAACGCGCTCCTCCAACATCCCGCGGTGAGCGAAGCGGCCGTGCTGGGCTTCAAGGACGCGGACGGTCTGGAGAAGCCGAAGGCGTTCGTGGTGTGCAAGGCGAAGATCGCCACCAGCCCAGCGTTGGGTGAAGAGCTCAAAGCCTTCGTGCGCGAAAAGCTGGAGCCCTTCAAGGCACCGCGCCAAGTCGTGTTCTTGGACGCGTTGCCCAAGAGCGAGCGCGGCAAGGTGCTCAAGTCGGCGCTGCGCGGATGAGCGGAGCGCTCTGGGCGAAAGACCTTCCCTGGACTCGACTCAAGCAATTGGCTGAGGCGAACGCGGTGGCGCTGCTCCCCGTGGGCTCCACCGAAGCGCACGGTCCGCACCTGCCGCTGTCTGTCGACGTGTTGATCGCGGAAGAAGTCTGTCGGCGCGTGGCGCGGGAGCTCAAGTCCGCCGTCATCTTCCCCGCGCTCACCTATGGACTCACCGACTTCGCGGCGCCCTTCGCGGGAACCATCTCCGTCGGGGGTGAGGTGCTGGAGAAGTTTCTCGCGGACGTGCTCACCGGCATCACCGGCCACGGCTTCAAGACCGTGGGAGTGATCAACCACCACCTAGAGCCCGCACACTTCTCCGTGGTGCACAAAGCCGTGAAGGCCGCGACGGAGAGGAGCAGTGGAGCACGCATCGCCGCGACAGATCACCGGCGCAAACCGACGGGCCCCCTGCTCGGCGACGAATTCATGCACGGCGGCAGTCACGCCGGAAACTACGAGACGTCGTTGATGTTGGCGATCGCGCCCCAACTCGTGGATGAGAGCGCGCGGAAGAAGCTCCCGGAGCTCGCGGTGGATCTGCCCGCGAAGATCAAAGCCGGAGCCAAGAGCTTCCTCGAGTGCGGCGGACCCGACGCGTACCTAGGAGACCCCGCGGGAGCCAGCGCTGCAGAAGGCGAGCGTCTTCTGAAAATCCTGGTCAGCGACGCGGTCGCCGCGCTCTCGACCGTCGCCTGAGCGCCGCCGCGGCTGAGCGTCGTTCAGCTCAAGCCGCTTCCGCCTGCGCGGCGATCTTGAACGCGTCCAGCACCGCTTGCGACGCGCGATCCAGGTACTTCCCCTTGCGAACCAACAACCCAATCGGCCGCGTGTAGGTACCCTCCGCGAACGGCTTGGCGATCAAAGTTCCCAACGTGAGCTCATGCTGCACCGCCGCGGCGGGAAGCACGGTGACGCCCAAGCCCATCTCCACCGCGCGCTTGATGGTCTCAACGTTGTCCATCTCCATCACCGGCACCAGCTCAAGCCCCTTCTCGCGGAAGAGCTTGTCGATCGCCTTGCGCGTGGGTGCTTCACGATCGAACCCAATGAACGGCACTGCGGCGATCGCGGCGAGCGCGACCTTCGCCTTGCTGGCGAACGGATGGTTCGGCGCGCAGATGACGGCGAGCTTGTCGTCGCGGAACGGGAGCAGCTCCACGCCGGCGCGCGGCTGCGGGTAAGCGACGATGCCAATCTCCGCCGCGCCCAGAATCACGTCGTCGTAGACCTGATCGCTGCGCCGGTAGATGAGCCGCATGTTCACCTTCGGGTGCGTCTTCAACAGCTCGCGTTGGATGCTCTGCAGCTCGTGCAAGCCCACCGAGTAGATGGTGGAGACCGTCGTCGTGCCTTGCACTTCGCTGGACTGTTCGCGGATCTCTCCCTCTACTTCCGCGAAGCGCGCGAGGATCTCCTTGCAACCGCGGAAGAGCCGCTCGCCGGCGGGGGTGGGCGTGACTTGGCGGGCACTGCGCGAGAGCAGCTTCTGCTCGTAGCGGGCCTCCAGGGCGCGAATCTGCTGACTGACCGCGGATTGAGTGACGTGGTGCAGCTGTGCCGCGCGGGAGAAGGAACCGGTTTCGACCACATCACAGAACATCTTGAGGGACTCGAGCTGCATATAAGAACTCCTCCGATAAATCGGATGAGTCATTAGCAATCCTTCATCCGGCTCGCAACCCGAGGAGGGCTCAGCAGAGCTTCCGCAGTCTTGCCGCGAAGAAGCCGTCCAGCCCTTCTGGACCTGGCAACGTGCGCAGGTGGCCCTGCCAGAGAGGAAAAGGCAGAGCAGTCTTCGGGGTTTCCGTCGTGAAGTCCGGATGGGACCGGAGAAAGAGCTCCACCTGATCCGGCCCTTCCTGCACGTCCACGCTGCAGACCGCGTAGATGAGCAGGCCACCGGGCGCGACCCGCTCCTGACAGGATTCGAGGATTCTTCGCTGCAGCCCCGCCAGACGGGAGAGGTCCTCTTCCTTGCGCCGGTAACGCAGCTCCGGGTGGCGCCGCAGCGTGCCCAGCCCACCACAGGGCGCGTCCACCACCACCGCGTCGAACTCGCCCAGCTCTTCGGGGAACGGCTCCGTCGCGTCGTGCGCGAGGACCTTCACCTTGTCGCTCAGCCCGAGTCTCTTGGCCTCCGCTTCAATTTTGCGCAGCTTGTTCGCGTGGAGATCCGCGGCGACCACTTGATGGGATTCGGCGAGGTGACACGCCTTTCCGCCCGGCGCGGCACAGGCATCCAGCACGCGCGATCCTTCGCGAAGGTTCGAGAACAAGCCCACGAGTTGCGCGGCCTCGTCCTGCACCTGCCACAGCCCTTCGTCGTAGCCGAGCAGATCCTCCACGCGCCCCGGCGTATGCAGCCGAATGCCGACGTCGGAGATGCCCGTGGGCTCCGCGTGCAAGCCCGCCTCCGTCCACTGCTTGAGCAGCGTCTCGCGATCCGTCTTCGCGCGGTTCACTCGGACGACGACGGAAGGAGGCTCGTTGTCCGCGGCGAGCATCGCCTGCGCTTTGTCTGGACCGAATTGGCGAAGCCAGCGCTCGACCAGCCACTCCGGGTGACTCTCGCGGACCGCCAAGTGAGGCGCCAGCGGTTCGGGCGGAGGGAGCGGCAGCGTCTCCAGCGCCGCGACCTTGCGAAGCACCGCGTTCACGTAGCCGGTAGCGCGGGCGAGCTTGAGCTCCTTCATCGCCTCGACCGTCTCCGCGACCGCCGCACGCCTTGGGACGCGCGTGAAAAAACATTGGTACGCGCCCACCCGCAACGCCGCGAGCACGCGATCTTCCAGCTGCTCCAACTTCTGCGAGGAGAGCTGCGCCAACACGAAATCCAACGTGAGCTGACGGCGCATCGATCCGTAGCAGAGCTCCGTGACCAGCCGAGCGTCGCGGACATCCGAGGGCGGCGCCTCGGAGAGCATCGTGTCCACCACCACGTTGAGGTACGCGTCGGTCGCGGCGACCCGGGAGAGAATCTGAATGGCTTGGGCGCGCGGTTTCATTCGCGGCTTCACTCGCCAAGCTGGGTCATGAGGTCGATCAATTCGTCATCCGTGAGCTTGGAGCTGGGGACACTGGAGAGAACCAGAGTCTGCAGCGTCTCTTCGATCAGCTCGCGGTGCCCGACTTCCGCTGGAGCCCCGCGCTGCACCTCCAAGTACTGCGAACGCGCCCAGGTCGCCAAGCCTGCGGGAGAGAGATGGCCACCCAGACGTTCCGAGATCTTCTCGCGGACCAGGCCGCGGCTGATCCCTGCTGGTCCTCTGTGGGTAGAGCGGGAGACGTCCGCGCGACCCAGCGTCTTGGCACCGGACCCTGCCTCCAGCCTTCCTCCCGACTTGGCGTCTTCCTCGCCGCGGCTCGAGGATTTGGTCACCTGCACGGCGGAGGAGATGGGGGTGAAAGTCGCCTCGGTCACCGCCTCCGTGTGCTGCTGCTTGCGCGCCGCGGCGGCCGTCCTCGCGCGCCTCCTGCGACCCGAAAGATCTCCCTCGGCGAAGCGCGTGAGCGCGATCAGATAAGAATCGAAGCCTTTGCCCAACACCTGCGCTTCGCACACGTCCTTGATGACCGACATGCGTCGCCAAGATTCGCGCCGACGAATGTCCGTGAGGTGAACCTCCAGCGCGGGCTTGCCCACCGCGTGAATCGCCTCGCGCAAGACGTAGGAAGAGTGAGTCAGCGCGCCCGGGTTGATGACAATGCCATCCGCCCAGCGCCGCTCCGCGTGCAGCGTGTCCACCAACACACCCTCGTGGTTCGACTGGAGGATCTTCACCTCCAGGCCCAGCTCACTCGCGCATTGGGAGATGAGCGCGTTGAGCTCGTTCAGCGTGCGCCCTTTCTCGTCGCCTTCGCGTTCACCGAGCAGGTTCAGGTTGGGACCGTGGAGGACGAGGATTCTCATGAGCGGGGGCACGTTACTTCGTGAAGGGGTGACTGCCAGGCACCAACTTGCGGCCAGCGAGAAACTCTCCCGCCGTCATCTTTCGCTTTCCTTCCGGCTGAACCTCGAGAAGGACCAGGGAGCC
>JBQTKE010000392.1:0-14044 GCA_052386435.1 Myxococcaceae bacterium | reverse complement strand
CCCTCCACTCGGCCGCAAACCCAAATCGTCCGCGCGCGGGCTCTCGAATCAGCCGCCTCTGCGCCAATTGCTCGAGGCGTTACGGGCGGCGCAGCGTGGGGACTTTGCGGTTCGGCTGCCGCTCGATGCCGGCGAACCGGTCATGGATGAAATCTCCGCGGCGTTCAATGCCGTGGTCGGGATGAATGAGACGCTCGCCCACGAGATGATCCGCATCGAGCGCGTGGTCGGTCGCGAAGGTCGAATGGCCGAACGCGTCTCGCTGGGCGAGGTGCGCGGCGGCTGGGAAGAAAGTGTCCGCGCGATCAACGCTCTGATTGGCGACCTTGTGCAGCCGACGACTGAAGTCGCGCGCGTTATCAGCGCGGTGGCAGAAGGCGACTTCACCCAGAAGATGGCGCTCGATTTCTATGGCCAGCCGGTCAAGGGTGAGTTCCTTCGCATCGGAACGACCGTGAACAGCATGGTCGATCAGCTCTCCTCCTTCGCCGCCGAAGTGACGCGCGTCGCGAAAGAGGTCGGTACCGAAGGAAAGCTGGGCGGCCAGGCCGCGGTGCCCGGCGTCTCCGGCGTTTGGAAGGACCTCACGGACAACGTGAACCTCCTCGCGAATAATTTGACCGCGCAGGTGCGTAACATCGCAGACGTCACGACCTCCGTGGCGCGAGGCGACCTGTCGAAGAAGATCACGGTCGACGCGAAGGGCGAGGTTCTGGAGCTCAAGAGCACCGTCAACCAGATGGTCGACAACTTGAACTCGTTCGCCGCAGAAGTGACGCGCGTCGCGAAGGAAGTCGGCACCGACGGAAAGCTGGGTGGTCAGGCGGACGTGAAGGGCGTGTCCGGCGTTTGGAAGGACCTGACGGACAACGTGAACTTCCTCGCCAACAACCTCACCGCGCAGGTGCGAAACATCGCCGACGTGACGACGGCGGTCGCGAAGGGCGATCTGTCGAAGAAGATCACGGTCGACGCGAAGGGCGAGGTTCTCGCGCTGAAGAGCACCGTCAACACGATGGTGGATCAGCTCAACTCGTTCGCCGCAGAAGTGACGCGCGTCGCGAAGGAAGTCGGCACCGACGGCAAGCTGGGTGGTCAGGCCGATGTGAAGGGCGTGTCCGGCGTCTGGAAGGACCTCACGGACAACGTGAACTTCATGGCGACGAATCTGACCACTCAGGTTCGAGGCATCGTCAAGGTCGTCACCGCGGTCGCGAACGGCGACCTGTCGCAGAAGCTGGCCGTGCCGTCGAAGGGCGAGATCGCTGCGCTGGGATCCACGCTCAATAACATGACGGACACGCTGAACATCTTCGCGCAGCAAGTGACCAGCGTCGCCCGCACGGTAGGCGTGGAAGGGAAGCTGGGCGCCCAGGCGGAGGTGCCGGGCGTCGCCGGTACGTGGAAGGACCTCACGGACAATGTGAACCTGCTCGCCAACAACCTCACCGCGCAGGTGCGAAACATCGCGGAAGTCACGACCGCCGTCGCGAAGGGCGACCTCTCGAAGAAGATCACGGTCGACGCGAAGGGCGAGGTGAATGAGCTGAAGAACACCATCAACACGATGGTCGATCAGCTCCGGTCGTTCGCAGGTGAAGTGACCCGCGTCGCGAAGGAAGTCGGTACTGAAGGAAAGCTGGGTGGACAGGCGGAAGTGCCAGGCGTGTCTGGAACGTGGAAGGACCTCACGGACAACGTGAACGGCCTGGCCCGCAACCTGACCGACCAGGTGCGAAACATCGCCAAGGTCACGACGGCGGTCGCGAATGGTGACCTCTCCCAGAAGATCACGGTCGACGTGAAGGGCGAGGTCCTTGAGCTGAAGAACACCATCAACACGATGGTCGACCAGCTGCGGTCGTTCGCTTCTGAAGTGACCCGCGTCGCCAAGGAAGTCGGCACCGAAGGAAAGCTGGGTGGTCAGGCCGAAGTCCGCGGCGTGTCTGGTACGTGGAAGGATCTCTCCGACAACGTGAACGTCCTCGCCGGCAACCTGACGGATCAGGTGCGAAACATCGCCAAGGTCACCACGGCGGTCGCGAACGGGGACCTCTCCCAGAAGATCACCGTCGAAGCGCGCGGCGAGATCCTGGAGCTGAAGAACACCATCAATACGATGGTCGAGCAGCTCCGGTCGTTCGCCTCTGAAGTGACGCGCGTCGCCAAGGAAGTAGGCACCGACGGAAAGCTGGGCGGTCAGGCGGAAGTGAAGGGCGTGTCCGGCACGTGGAAGGACCTCACGGACAACGTGAACTTCATGGCCTCCAACCTGACCAGCCAGGTGCGAAACATCGCGCTGGTCACGACGGCCGTCGCCCGCGGTGACCTCTCCAAGAAGATCACGGTCGACGTGAAGGGCGAGATTCTCGAGCTGAAGAACACCATCAACACGATGGTCGATCAGCTCAACTCCTTCGCCTCTGAAGTGACCCGCGTCGCCCGCGAAGTCGGTACCGAAGGTAAGCTGGGCGGCCAGGCCGAAGTGCAGGGCGTCGCCGGCGTCTGGAAGAATCTGACCGACAACGTGAACTTCATGGCCCGCAACCTGACCACTCAGGTGCGCGGCATTGTGAAGGTCGTGACCGCGGTCGCGAACGGCGACCTGAAGCAGAAGCTCTCCGTCGACGCGAAGGGCGTGGTCGCCGCGCTGGCCGAGACGATCAACAACATGACCGACACGCTCTCGACGTTTGCAGAGCAGGTCAGCACGGTGGCCCGCGAGGTCGGTGTCGAAGGGAAGCTGGGTGGCCAGGCGCGTGTGCCTGGCGTGTCCGGTACGTGGAAGGACCTCACCGACAACGTGAACTTCATGGCCTCCAACCTGACCACTCAGGTGCGCGGCATTGTGAAGGTCGTGACCGCGGTCGCGAACGGCGACCTCACCCAGAAGCTGGTCGGCGTCGAAGCGAAGGGCGAAATCGCCGCTCTCGCGGAGACGATCAACAACATGACCGACACGCTGGGAACGTTCGCGGATCAGGTCAGCTCCGTGGCCCGCGAAGTCGGCATCGAAGGAAAGCTGGGTGGTCAGGCCAAAGTGCCAGGTGCGCTCGGCACGTGGCGTCTGCTGACGGACAACGTGAACCAGCTCGCCGGAACGCTGACCTCTCAGCTCCGCGCGATCTCCGACGTCGCCACCGCGGTGACCAAGGGCGACCTCACCCGGTCCATTGATGTCGAAGCTCAGGGCGAAGTCGCGTCCCTGAAGGACAACATCAACCAGATGATCATCAACCTGCGGGAGACCACGCAGAAGAACCAAGAGCAGGACTGGCTGAAGACCAACCTCGCCAAGTTCTCCTCGATGATGCAGGGCCAGAAGAACCTGGGAACGGTCAGCCGGTTGATCATGAGCGAGCTGACGCCGCTGGTCTCCGCGCACCACGGCGCGTTCTTCATGATGGACAGCGACTCCAACCTCAAGCTGACGTCAAGCTACGCGTACCGCGAGCGGAAGAGCGTCTCCAACAAGTTCCGGCTCGGCGAAGGCTTGGTCGGCCAGTGCGCGCTGGAGAAGAAGTCGATCCTGTTGACGAAAGTCCCGCAGGACTACATTCAGATCTCGTCCGGGCTGGGCGAGAGCACGCCGCTCAACATCATCGTGTTGCCGGTGCTCTTCGAAGGCGAAGTCAAAGCCGTCATCGAGCTCGCCTCGTTCCACCCGTTCTCAGCGATTCACCAGCTGTTCCTGGATCAGCTGACGGAATCCATTGGCGTCGTGCTGAACATGATCAGCGCGAACATGCGAACGGAAGAGCTGCTCCAGCAGTCCCAGAGCCTCACCCAAGAGCTGCAAAGCCAGTCGAAAGAGCTCACCCAGCAGCAGGAAGAGCTCAAGCGATCCAACTCGGCGCTGGAACGACAGGCGCTGGAGTTGGAAGAGAAGGCGCGTCTGCTCGAGGATCAGAACACCAAGGTCGAAATCAAGAACCGCGAGGTGGAACAGGCCCGCGCGGCGATCGAAGAGAAGGCGGCTCAGCTCTCGCTCATCTCCAAATACAAGTCGGAGTTCTTGGCGAACATGTCGCACGAGCTGCGTACACCGCTCAACTCGCTGCTCATCCTGGCCAAGCTGCTCTCGGACAACAAAGACACCAACCTCTCCGAGAAGCAGGTGGAGTACGCGCGGACGATTTATGCGTCCGGTGGAGATCTGCTCGCGCTCATCAACGAGATCTTGGATCTCTCCAAGGTCGAAGCAGGAAAGATGCAGGTGGAGCCGCGGGACATCGCGCTGCGCGAGGTCTCCGACTTCGTGGAGCGCGGCTTCCGTCCGGTCGCCGAGCAGAAGGGGTTGGAGTTCACTACGGAGATCCGCTCCGGGGTGCCCGAGCGAATCCGCACCGATCCACAGCGTCTGCAACAGGTCCTCAAGAACTTGCTCGCCAACGCGTTCAAGTTCACCGACGGCGGTTACGTCCGCCTCAAGGTGGGCTTGGCCGACAAGAAGACGCGGTTTAGCAACGAGACGCTCAACCGCGCCGAACGGGTCATCTCCTTCTCTGTCGTGGATACCGGCATCGGCATCCCGTCCGACAAGCAGAAGATCATCTTCGAAGCGTTTCAGCAGGCGGACGGCACCACCAGCCGCAAGTACGGCGGCACCGGCCTCGGTCTGTCCATCTCCCGCGAGATTTCGAAGCTGCTGGGCGGTGAGATTCAGGTCTCCAGCGAGCAGGGGAAGGGAAGCTCGTTCACCCTGTTCTTGCCGGAAGAGTACGAAGGTTTGGCGTCGAACGACGCGGACGTGATGGCGGACCAAGAGCGCGTCGCCCGCAGCGAAGCGTTGCTCGAGGAACAGCTGCGACTGCCTCAGCCCATGGTCGATCTTTCTCACCTCGAAGACGACCGCGAACACCTGCGTGAAGGCGACCGGGTGGTCCTGATCATCGAAGACGACGTGAAGTTCGCCCGCATCATGATGAGCATGGCGCGGGAGAGCGGCTTCAAGGTCGTGGTGGCCACGCGCGGGGACGCCGGTCTGGCGTTGGCGAACGAGCTGCAGCCCTCCGCGATCACGCTCGACATTCAGCTGCCGGTCGTCGACGGCTGGTCTGTCTTGGATCGACTCAAACGAAACCCGCGCACCGCGCATATTCCTGTCCACGTGATTTCCGTGGTGGAGCGGAATCGCCGCGCCGCCTCTCTTGGAGCGTTCGCGTACCTGGAGAAGCCGGTCAGCAAGGAGCGGTTGGAAGGTGCGTTCCAACACATTGGTCAGTTCCTCGACCGCAAGGTGAAGCGGTTGCTCCTGGTCGAAGACAACGCGACCGAGAGCCGCACTGTCAGCGAGTTGGTGGGTGGAGGCGAAGACGTCAACATCACTCCGGTGGGCAGCGCGGAGGAGGCGTTGAAGCAGTTGGAGGTCCAGGAGTACGACTGCATGGTCGTGGACCTGGTGCTCCCTGGCCTGGACGGCATCAAGCTGGTGGAGCAGGTGAAGACGCAGCCCAAGTTCCACGAGCTGCCCGTCGTCGTCTACACCGGTAAGGAGCTCTCCAGCGCGGAGGAGAAGAAGCTTCGGACCTATGCGGAGTCGATCATCATCAAGAACTCCGCGCAGTCTCCGGAGCGGCTGCTCAACGACACCGCGCTCTTCCTGCACCGCGTGCAGCGGACGATGCCGGATCATTCTCGAAAGATTTTGGAAGAAGCGCAGTCGACGGAGCGTTCGCTCACCGACAAGACGGTGCTGGTGGTGGACGACGATGTTCGGAACATCTTCGCCATGACCAGTGTTCTCGAAGGCCAGCAGATGCGGGTGATGTACGCGGAGACGGGGAGGGAGGCGATTGAGATGCTGCGTCAGTCGCCGGAGATCGACCTCGTCCTCATGGACGTGATGATGCCGGAGATGGATGGCTACGAGACAATGCGTGCCATCCGCAGCGACCCGACATTTAAGGCGCTGCCGATCATCGCGGTCACCGCGAAGGCCTTGAAGGACGACCGGGAGAAGTGCATCGACGCGGGCGCGAGTGACTACCTGCCCAAGCCGGTGGATCCTGAGAAGTTGCTTGAGCTCATGCGCTTGTGGACCTCTAAGTAATGGACCTTCGAGAAGCACCACTGTCCACGGAGGCCGCCCGGGGGTCGCTCGCTCCCGAGCCTTCTCCGCAGGAGGAGAACGTTCTGCGGACGGCCTCCGAACACGCCAGCATCCTCATGGTCGATGACCATCCGGCGAACTTGCTGGCGCTGGAGGCGGTGCTTCTCCCGCTGGGCCACAACCTCGTCCGCGCCACATCCGGTGAAGAGGCGCTGAAGTATCTCCTCAGCAACGACGTTGCAGTGATTCTCCTAGACGTGCAGATGCCGGGGATGGATGGCTTTGAGACGGCGCGGTTAATCAAGCAGCGCGCCCGTACCAAGCACATCCCCATCCTCTTCATCACCGCGATTCACCGAGAGGGCGCGCACGTCTTCAAGGGGTACTCGCAGGGCGCGGTCGACTATCTGCTTAAGCCGGTGGACCCGGACATCCTGCGCTCTAAGGTTTCGGTCTTCGTTGATCTCTACGTGAAGACGGCGAAGGTCCGCGAGCAGGAGCGTCTCCTTCGCGAGAAAGAACGGGACAACTTCGAGCAGAAGTTGGAGCGGCGCTTCCGTACGCTGACCGACTTGATGCCGCTGTGCCTCTGGGCCACTCGGCCGGACGGAAAGGTCTATTACTGCAACCGCAGCTGGACCGAATACTCTGGGCTTGACGGTGAAGAGGCGATGGACCTGATGGGTCCCACGTTCGTCCATGCGGACGACGTCTCTCGCGTTCGTGAGAGTTGGGGAGCGGCGCTCGCCTCGCGAAAGGAATTGGAGATCGAGTTTCGACTGCGCAAAGCGGATGGGACGTACCGCTGGCATTTCGGGCGCGCGGTTCCGGAAGAAGACGAGCAGGGCGCGGTGCAGGGTTGGGTGCTCAGCGCCATGGACATTGACGATCGCAAGCGCGTGGAAGAGACGCGGCTGTCGTTGCTCAATGCGGAGCGGGAAGCGCGTGAACAGGCAGAGGTCGCCAACCGCGCCAAGGACGAATTCCTGGCCACGGTGTCCCACGAGCTGCGGACGCCGCTCAACGCGATCTTGGGTTGGGCGCGCATGCTTCGCTCCGGGATGCTCGATCCCAAGAAGCTGGAGCGGGCGCTCGACACCATCGTCCGCAACGCGCAGGTTCAGAAGGAACTGATCGAAGACATCCTAGATGTGTCGCGGATCGTCACCGGCAAGCTGAGGATTCAGCTGCGGCGGATCAGCTGCATTCAGATCGTTCAAGCGGCGCTCGACACCGTGAAGCCGACCGCCGACGCGCGCGGCGTTCAGTTGGCGTCGAAGATCGACCCCACCGCGGATCAAGCGACGGGCGATCCGGACCGGCTGCAGCAAGTGGTTTGGAACCTGCTCTCCAACGCGATCAAATTCACGCCCAAGGGCGGCACCGTCACGCTCACGCTGGAGCGCCAGGATTCTCAGGTGGAGCTGCGCGTCGCCGACACTGGCCGCGGCATCAGCCCCGCGTTCTTGCCGCACGTCTTTGATCGCTTCCGCCAAGAGGACGGAATCAGCACTCGAACGCAGGGCGGACTGGGGTTGGGTCTGGCGATCGTTCGCCACCTGGTTGAGCTGCATGGGGGCAGTGTCTCCGCGACCAGCGAGGGGGAAGGGCAGGGCGCGACGTTTACGGTGCGCTTGCCGCTGCGGGTGATTCAGGTCGAGGAGCGCGAAGAGAGCTGGATGGCAACGCAGGCCAACGAGGTGGAGGAGACCGCCAACGCCGAGGCCGGAGTGTCCCTGGAGGGCATTCGGGTGCTCTTCGTGGATGACACGCCGGACGCGCGCGAGCTCTTCACGGAGCTGCTGTCGTTGCACGGCGCGCTGGTCACCGCGGTGGAATCGGCCGCGCTCGCGATTGAAGAGCTGGGGCGCAGTGAGTTCGACGTGTTGGTGAGTGACATCGGACTTCCGGCGGAAGACGGCTACTCGCTGATGCGGCGCATTCGAGAGCTTCCGGCGACCCAAAATGGCCGCATCCCCGCCATCGCGGTCACCGGCTTTGCCCGCGCCGAGGATGGCAAGCGAGCGCTGGATGCCGGCTTCCAGAACCACCTCGCCAAGCCGGTAGAGCCCATCGAGCTGATGTCGTTGGTGGCGAGCCTGTCAGGAAACATCGCCTAGGCTTCGGTCAACGGTGACCCCCCTGTGTGAGAGGACCCGCCTCTCACCCGCGTGGTTGCCAGGAGTTGCGATGTCGCGAAGGTGGAACGGTGGGTGCAATCGACCAACCGCAGTATGTCCACCCCTCCCGTCGCGGATGCTTCGTCGTCGCTGCGTCGGCCGCAGATCTTCGTGGTCGATGACTCGAAGACCATTCGCGTCCAGCTACAGCAGATGTTGAAGACGGAGTTCGACTGTCGCACCTTTGCCGATGGTCCTTCCGCGCTGGAAGCGGCGCTCGCGGGGCCGCCGGATCTCATCGTGTCGGACGTGGTGATGGAGCCTTACGACGGCTACGAGCTCTGCCGCCGCGTGCGCGCGGAACAGTCGCTGGCGGACGTACCGCTGGTGCTGTTGACCTCGAGCGAGGATCGAAACGGTCGCGCCATGGGTTTGGAGCAAGGCGCGGATGACTATTTGCCTAAGCCGGTGCATGAGCGTGAGCTGTTCGCCCGCGTGCGTTCGCTCCTGCGCCTGCGTGAGGCGCAGCAGAAGATCATCCTTCAGCAGCAGACGCTGGCGGCCTCCAACGAGCAGCTGATGAAGACGCAGCAAGAGCTCGTCGCGGCGGAGAAGATGGCGACGCTGGGCTCGCTGGCAGCGGGGTTCGCCCATGAAGTGAACAACCCGCTGGCGTTCGTGATCTCCGGCGTGAAGCAGCTGGCGGAGGCCGTCGACGAGATCGCCGACCGAAAGCTGGACGAGAGCGGGCGCCAGCAGGTGTTGCAGGACGTGTCCGAGATCAAGAACGAGGTGATGACGGGGCTGAACCGCATTCGCGCCCTCGTGAAAGATCTCGGTCGGCTCAGTGCCGAACAGTCGGATCAAGCGAAGACGCTCGATGTCGCCGACGAAGTGGACGGGGCGCTGGTCGCGTTGGGTCCGAAGCTTCTGAAGGTTCAGATCCGTCAGGAGATGCAACACAAGGCGGAGGTTCATGGTCCGCCTGGATTGATCAGCCAGATCGCGCAGAACCTGATTCAGAACGCGGCGGACGCGGTGGCGGGACGGCCGTCGCCGACGCTCACCGTCCGCACGCGCGACGTGGAAGGAGGCGTCGAGGTCTCTGTCGAAGACAACGGCGCGGGTATGGCCGACGACGTGAAGGCGCGGCTGTTCGAGCCCTTCTTCACCACCAAGCCCGCCGGAACCGCGAAGGGTCTGGGTCTCTCCGTGTGTCAGTCGCTGGCGCAACGGTTGGGCAGCAACATTTCGTACACGACCGAGGAGGGCGTGGGGACCAAGTTCCGGTTCTTCGTTCCCCTCAGAGCGCCGGACCCCGCGGGCCTGTTTAACCGCCCCGGTCGCCTGCGCAGCGCGTAGGCGCGTTGTCTTTTCACTCCACGTTGCGCGTGCTCGGCGCTTAGGTACCCTCAATCTCGGTGTCGGCCGCCTTGGTCGCGATGCTGTCGAGCCGCGAGTAGAGCCGTCTCCGCGTGATTCCCAAGAGCCGCGCGGCCGCCGCCTTGTTTCCTCCAGCGCGCTCCAGCGCGGCGTAGATGAGATCGCGTTCCAGCGCGTCCAGGTTGAAGCCCTCTGTCAGCAGATCGGCGGCGCGGGTGGCGCTGGGATTCTCATTGGACTCGCGCAGGCCGAGCAACTCGGGCGTGATCGGATTTCCCGCGGAGAGGATGACGGCCCTCTCAATCGCGTTCTCCAATTCGCGCACGTTTCCCGGCCAAGGGTGCGCGGCCAAGCGCTCACGCGTCTGCGGCGTGAGCTTCTCCATCGGAATGCCCCGCGACGAGAGGAAGCGATCGACCAACGGAAGAATGTCCTCGTGGCGATCTCGGAGCGACGGGAGAGCGAAGGTGACGACGTTGAGCCGGTAGTAGAAATCCTCTCTGAATTGGCCCTCACTTACCGCCGCGGTCAGGTCGCGGTTGGTGGCCGCGATGACTCGCACATCGACCTTGTGGACCTTGGTGGAGCCCACAGGAACAAACTCCCGCTCCTGGAGAAAGCGCAGCAGCTTGACCTGTATGGCGAGCGAGACCTCGCCAATCTCGTCCAGGAATAGCGTTCCTCCGTCGGCTCGCGCCAGGTGTCCCTCTCTGTCGTTCTCTGCTCCGGTGAACGCGCCGCGGACGTAACCAAAGAGCTCGCTCTCCAAAAGGGATTCGGGCATCGCGGCGCAGTGCGCCTCCAACAGCGGCCCCCCGGCCCGCGGACTGCTGTAATGGATGTGGCGCGCCAACTGACTCTTGCCGGTGCCGCTCTCGCCCAGGATCAAGACCGTGGCGTCGCTCGCCGCCACCCGGGAGGCGAGATCCAACACCTCCTTCATCTTCGCGCTGGCCGCGACGAGGGACGGGGTGATGGTCTGAACCAGCTGCGCGCTCTTGCTCTCGTTTAGGCGTTGGTTCGCCAGCCGGCGCACCCGGATGCGCGCTTCGTCCAGAGAGAAGGGTTTGGTGAGGTAGTCCGCCGCGCCTGCCTTCATCGCCGCGACCGCGCTCTCGGCGCTGCCATCCGCGGTCATCATGATCACTTCGGGCGGGGCCGTCAGCGCACGCGCCTGCGTGAGCACTTGTTGCCCGTCCACTTCGGGCATTCTCAGATCAGTGAGCACCACGTCGAACGGGTGGCTGGCCAGCTCCACCAACGCTTGTCGCCCGCCGGTCGCGTGGGTGATCCGGTGGCCGTCCAGCTCCAGCGCCTCCGCGACCAGCTTGCCCAGCTTGACCTCATCGTCGACGAGCAGCACGCGCGCCATGGGTTCTCCTCAAGCCAGCGGAAGTTGAATCTCGAAAAGGGCGCCTCGCCCGTCGGTGGGGATTAGGCGCAGGGTGCCTTGGTGGCGCTCGATCAACCGGCGCGACACCGCCAAGCCCAACCCCGTGCCGTGGCTCTTGCCTGTGACGAACGGCTCGAACAGCCGCTGGCGCGCTTCGGGGGAGACGCCGGGGCCTTGGTCGCGCACGCTTACGCGCGCATATCCATCTTTGACCGAGAGGGACAGCGTGATCTCGCCTTCGCCTTGCGCTTGGGCCGCATTCACTAACAGGTTGAGCAGAACCTGACGCAGCCGCGACGCGTCGCCCCGAACGCTCGCTGCCTCGCTCTCGCAGCGGACGCGCAGGGAAGGGTGACCGGCCTCGAATGACTGACGCGTCGTCTCCAACAGCTGCGCCAGGTCGACCGGGGCCAATGTGAGGGGACGGTCGGCCGACAGATCCAGAAGATCGTCCGTGAGGCGTTTGAGCCGCTCGACTTCGCCCATGATGTCAGTGAGCGCCGAGCGATCTCTCTCCGACAGCTGCTGCGCGGAGCGCTCACGCATCAGCTCGATCGTCCCGCGAATGACGCCCAGGGGATTGCGAATCTCATGTGCCGCGGTCGCCGCGACGGCCGCCAACGCCTCACCGCGAGCCGCTTTCCCCACCGCCGCCAACCGCAGCCGCTCCAGCCGAACCCAGCGTGTGCCCATGATGCCCAGGGCGAGCGCCGCCAAGAGGGAGAGCACGACAGAAACGTTGCGCGCGTGCACCACGGTGGTTTTCGCCGCTGTGAAGGAGCGGCCCGCCTCCAGCCCCAGGGCGCCGGTGATCATGTCGCCGCTGCGAATGGGAAAGTAGGCGCTGCCGACCAGAAGATCTCCCACCGAGTACCCCAGGCCCACTGAACCCCGCCCCGCCAGCGCGGCCTGAAGTCGATCAAGATCCACCCGTAAAAGATCCACCTTACCGCCCGTGTCTCCTCCCGCGTCCGCGGTGATTCGCAGGTCGGGGGACACGACATAGGCGCCGTCCAGGTTGTTCTGCGTCATCAGCTCGCGCAGGTCCGCATCAGTGGGAGTGAAGCGCGCGAAGAACACCGCCGCGGCGGCTCCCGTGCCGTGAAGCCGCTCATCCAGCTCGCGCTCCAGTGCCGTTGACGCAGAGTGGTGCAACGTCAGCGTTGCCCCCAGCGATCCGAGCAGGGACAGCAGCGCCGCGATCAGGGGCAAGAGGCCGGTGGCTTTCACCAGAACCCCTCTGAGAAGGAGACGCCGACAGTGCCGACCCATCGCGCGTAGCGCAGCTCAGGAACGTTGGAGGCGTTGTTCCAGGCCCAGACCGACGCGTACACCGTGAACGACGCAGAGACGTCCCAGTCTCCGCGCAGTCCCGCTTCCAAGAGGCCGTCTGCTCGCGAGACCAGCAGGTCGGGATCGATTCCGGAAAAGTTGCGCCACCGATGCTCGACGGACGCTGAAAGGTGAAGGGTCGGGAGCGCGGACCAACGCGCCCTCAACCCGGGAACATTCTCCAAATAGCTGAGCGCGGGATCTTGGGCGAAGTCACGCGCGAGTCCGTAGTCCAGCTCGGCGAAGAGCGACGGTAGAAATTGCCAGCGCACGGTGAGCCGACCTCCCGGGCGTGTCCCGGAGAACCCCGCCACCTCGGCCGGCAGGAACCGCTCGAATTGAACCGCCGCCTCGGCGAAGAAGGTCGCGCGCCCCACCGGGAGCTGTGCCCGGGCCGTCACCGCGTGAGTGAGAACGTACGGCCGTGGGCCAAAGACGATCGCTTCGAACTGGTACTCGCCGGAGCCTCGCAGTCCATGCGCTCCCCACTGCCATCCCACCGTGGCCGCGGCTACGCCCGTGTTGTTGCTGGACTGATGCAGCAGCGCTCGGTACACGCCGCGCACCCCGAGGAATGGCCCCTGACGCAGCCACGGCCGCAGCAGCGCGGAGGCGCCAATCCCTCCCAGGGCATCCCCCGAGACTGACCCCAGAAGGCCGGTGTTGGGGGCGACGCTAGAGTTTGAATCGTAGCCACCCTCAGCAGATCCGCTGATCACGAGCCGGCCTTCCTGTGAGGTGAGTCGGAGCATGGTGTTCGCTGACGCGCGCAGGCTCGAGTCTGGCGTGCCGCGCAGGGCCTGGAAGCGTCGTCTGGCCTGTGGCGCGTCCCCCGAGCGGAAGGCGATCAATCCGAGAAAGAGCGTTGCCGACGGGGAGAGCGCGGGATCGTTCTGCGCCATCAGCAGCAGGGGCTTTGCCTCCGCATCTCTTCCCAACTCGTAGCAGACCACTCCTTCCAGGAGCGCAGCGTCCGCGGAAGGGGCGCGGGCGCGAATCTCGCGGAGTGTGTGCAGGGCTGCCTCGCGATCTCCCGTGTGCATCTGCTCGATGGCCTTCTCCAGCGGCGGAGCGGGAGGCGGCAGGGCGCAGAGCCGTGAGAGCGCTTCTCGGGCCTGCGCGTTCGCGGGGTCCAGCTCAACGGCTTCGGCGTAGGCGAGCTTCGCCACGTCCAACTCCCCCCTCGCTTCTTCGTCTCGCGCGACTTGGAAGTACGCTTGAGACGTTTCGCGATCTCGCTGAGCGTGGGATGAGAGAGGAGCGCATGGGTTTGTCGCCGCGAGGACGACCAGCGTAAACGCCGCGGAGATCACCGCGCACCCCGCGCCTGGGCGGCGATCTGGCGTCGTTCGTCTGCGTGAGCGGCTCGGTAGCGATCCGCGCGTCGACCCGCGAGCCCCGAGGCCTCGCGGAAATAGAGCTCAGCCAGACCTGCACGGCCGTTGCTCAGAGCGTCCTCGCCGCGTGTCAGCACGACGTCGATGGTGCCACGTGGAATCTCGGCCGACAGGAGAGGGGCGATCAGCGCCCGCACCTGCTCCGCCTGGCCGCGAATTCGTGGACCTGCTTCACCGCTCACCTGCGACAGGAGTCGATCCGCGCAGACCAACAGGTGCGCGTCGTAACAAGCCATCGCCTGGTAGTAGAGGAGCAGCGCGTCACCCGCGCTGGCTGCCTCTTGTTCCGCCAGGGAGAAGGCCTCCAGGGCGTCTTCCGCACGCTGCAGCTTGGTCAGCGCCGCGCCGATGTACCAGCCCACTTCGC